>NZ_JFHK01000012.1 GCF_001636545.1 Kosmotoga arenicorallina S304
TCAGGTATTCAAAACATCTCTTCTTCGGTAACTTCTTCCAGACATATTGAGAATCAAAGCGTTGTGCGTAATTCTGTCTAACAATGCCATGGTAAGGGCTTTGTCATGGAAAATCTTTATCCATTCTGAGAACACGAGATTCGTTGTAATTAACGTGCTCTTTGTTTCGTATCTCATTGCCAGATATTGAAAAAGCAATTCCGAACCTTCGATGTCAAAGGATATGTATCCTAATTCATCTATTATCACCAGGTCGAGCTTTTTGAATTGTTTTGCATATCTCACGAGTTGCTTTTCGTCTTTCGCTTCTTTCAGTTCGTTAATGAGCCCTGCTGCTGTTTTGAATAAGACGTTGTATCCTTTTTCACAGGCTTTCATTCCTATCGCCGTTGCCAGATGTGTTTTTCCCGTACCGGAGTTACCCAGCAGTATTAGGTTTCTATTCGCGTTCAAGAATGCCAGCGTTTCCAATTCCTTAAGGTGTTTCCGGGCGTCTTCCGGAAGAGCCGTTTCGTTGAGCTCTTCAAACCTTTTCGGTGTTGGGAATCCTGCTCGTTTTATTTTCTTCGCTATGTTTCTGCTTTCTCTGGATTGTACTTCCGATTCCAGTATCTCCAGAAGGAATTCAATATAACTCATGCCTTCTTGTTGAGCCTGTCGAACGATTCTTTCGTAACTGTTGAATATTCCCGGTGTTTTCAGCCTTTTGCACAATCTCATTAGTTTTTCATCCACGGTGAACACCTACCAATCTGTCGAACTCAGAAGGATCACCGTGGTCTATCTGTATCTTCAAAGGATAGTCAAAGGTTTCATATTGTATGGACTTTTGTTGTAATAGGTTCCTCATTATGTCTGCTGTTGGGATAATTCCGTTTTCAAAGAGCTCTTCCAGCTTTTCGCAGAAGGTTTTTTCGTCATAATCGTTCAATAATTCCAGTAATTGTACGAATTCCCTTGGCTTAGTGGTATAATATTTGCCGAACAGGACTTTTAGTGTGTCGTTTAATGCCTGGAAGGCTCTTGATCCTGCAAGGGCTCCAGGCTTTTTTCTTAGGGTGTTCAGGTAGTGAGCTATCTGTATGGCGTATTTACCTTTACCTCTTATGCGTTTGTGAGATGCAACGATTTTGCTTTCTTTCAATATTTCTATACGGTCTGGATATATCTTCAGCTGCACTCTCTTCCCGGGGCAATCCTCAGGAACAGAATAGTAATTACCGTCCAGCATTATTAACGAATATCTGGATATGATCCTTTCTTCAAGACGGTAGTTGTTGTAGCTGGCGGTAGGTAATGCATTTAGTTTTTCTTCATTGAGAGCTTTTACCGGAACTGACTCTCTTCCATATACAGGAGAAGCATTTAGTTCTGCCAGTTTTTCTTTCAAATATTCATTCGCTTCTTCCAGGGAATCGAATTCATTCCTTTCACTGAATACCCAATTTCTAACGAAACCAACACTTTCCTCATCTGTCCCCTTCTCCTGGGGAGAATAGGGATTGCACAGTTTTGGAGTGAACCCATAGAAGGTGGCGAATTTGACGAAGTTCTTGTTCAGGCTCTTTTTGTCTTTTACAACCTTCATGTTGTCGTAGAATATCTCCTGTGGTACACCACCAATCTCCTCGAAGAAATCCATATGTGCCTGCATTACCTCCTGGGCACTCTCTCTTTCAAAGACCCTGGAAAAACGATACAGCGAACGATTCAGTACCATGAATGCAGCAGGGTATTTCCCTTTTTCACCGCCAATGACGAGTTCCACCGCTCCCCAATCGAATTCAGCTCGTCTACCATCCGGCTTCTGAATGATGTAGACATCCCTTTGACCGTGTTCTTCCTTCCAGTTGCGAACAATCCTCTTCACCGAGGTATAACTTATCTTGTGCCCTTCCTTAACCACCATTTGCCAGATTTTCTTCGCGGTGAATTGCAAATTCTTGGGTTTGTCCTTGT
>NZ_JFHK01000013.1 GCF_001636545.1 Kosmotoga arenicorallina S304
TTCAATGACCTATATTTCCCTTTTTCCTCTAAGTGCATAGTTTGGGCAATATAATTCTCATTTCAACCAACAATAGAATCAACCCTCTTTTACTGAAAATCCAAATTGTGAGATTTAAAAAAGCGGCTGTTTAAATTTTTTCATGCAGATATCAGTGATACAATTTATAAAACACAGTTACAGGAGGAAAAGATGGAAGCCATAAAAATTGCTGAAGAATTCATTGAAAAATATTATCCCGATTGTCTTGTAGTTTTTCTATCGGGTAGCGTTGTAAGAGGCGAAGAAACACCAACTTCAGACCTTGATATTGTCGTCATTTTAAAACCGGGAGAAAAGTATCACCGCCGCTCCTTCATCTTCAGTCGCAAGCCAATTGAAGTCTTTGCCAATACCGAGGAGTCTATCGAAAAATTCTTCAAGTTTGATATCGCTGATAAAGAACCGTCATTACCTCAAATGTGTTCCGAAGGAATAATCATTAGAGACACGCACGGGCTCGGTGAAAGAATTAAAGGACATGCTCGTGAATTGCTTGCACAAGGCCCCGGCAAACTTTCAAAAAAAGAAATCGACGACTATCGATACAGCATTACAGATCTTCTTGATGATCTTTCCGGCTCAACAAAGAGAGAAGAATCGATCTTTATAGTTGAAAGATTGGTAAATGATGCGGTGAAGCTGTACCTTCTGGCCAACGGCCAATGGATAGGAAAGGGAAAGTGGTTGTACCGCGCGTTGAAATCCTTCGATCCCAATCTGGCTAAAGAATTGGTAACCGCAATGGAGCTTTTCTTTAATCACAATAATACTTCTGCTGTTATAGAACTCGTTGATAGAATTCTTACTCCTTTTGGCGGCAGATTATTCGAAGGCTATTACAGAGATTGAATTTTGACATTATTAATCTCCAATCTCATTTAAATACATGGCAATTGCGCCTTTTCCCATTTCTTTGCCTATTAATGTTAAAATTTAAGAGACACCACTAAAAGAAACCCCGGGCAATAACATGGCAAATAGCGGTTATAAATAAACTCTTTTAATGCTATCGTGGCAGAATCAGGAGGAGAAACTATGGATGACAGGATGCAATTGGACATAAAGCAATACGATAAACATTTAACCAGCAGATGGAAAGTCCCTTTTGGAGGATTTTTGCTTGCGTTAATGGGAGGGGTTTCCTACTCATGGGGCGTATTCATAATTCCATTGATGGAAAAATATAATTGGTCAAAAGCCCAGGCGACATTGCCATTTACCGTTTTCATGGTTGTGTTTGCAATTGTCATGGTCCCTGCCGGAAGGTTTCAAGACAAGGCCGGGCCTAGAAAAGCTTCTATGTATGGTTCCGTGCTATTTTTTCTTGCATATGGATTAGCATCTTTAATTGACCGAATCCCTTCTCTTTGGTGGCTGGTTATAACTTATGGGGTAATTGGCGGTATAGCATGTGGATTAACTTACGCCAGCGTTGCTCCTCCAGTGAGGAAATGGTTTCCAGACAAGCCCGGGCTCGCTGTTTCATTAGCAGTGATGGGCTTTGGCCTATCCGCTTTGCTCTTTGCACCCCTTAAAGTGGATTACCTGATACCTCTTTTTGGAATTAACGGTACTTTTCTAATTCTGGCCATCATGACTTCTACCCTTTCCTTTGTTGGAGCCTGGTTGGTGAAAAACCCGCCTGATGGGTGGAACCCTCTGAGCAAAAAAGCTAAAAGTAAAAGGCCGAAAAGAAGGGTGGTAGTAAAAGGGGAACTTACACCAAGAGAAATGCTCAAAACTCCTGTGTTTTGGCTTATATGGATAACTTTCGCACTGGTGATTGCAGGGGGATTCATATCTCTTGGATTAATTACATCTTATGGCCAGAAAACCCTCGGCTTAATTCCACTGGAAGCTGCGATAGCGACTTCTATATTCGCGGGTTTTAATGGTTTTGGCAGGCCGGTTGCAGGATATCTCGGCGACAGATTAGGGATTTTATGGGTTATGAACATCGTCTATGTTGTTCAAGCAATGATCCTTATATTCTTCCCTGCTTTTGTACTGGACCAGCTTTCATTGTATATTGCTGCCGCCTTTTTAGGATTGGGATTTGCAGCAACATTGGCTCTTTTCCCTACGCTAACCTCCATTTGCTTTGGAACAAAACACTTAGGTACCAACTACGGATTGGTATTCACTGCCTTTGGAATAGGTGCTGTTGCACCTGTGGTCGGTTCGTGGTTATTCGATATCACAGGTAGTTTTACCCCTGCGTTTATTTCTGCAGGCATAATGTCGGCAATAGGTATGATTCTGACTTTGACTCTTAAAAAGAAATATGCGCTACATTAGCTCTCCCTGTATTAAATTGCTGGGATTTTTCCTTTATGTGCAGCATAGCAGCAAAATGAGAAAAACAGAAACAGACCTAGGAGGATGAATCCGCAAAATTCCAGAAATATGTGTAATGTTAATCCACTATTTTATGTCGATGATTATTCCTCCGGATGGCCTTATCTCTATTTGGCCCGGATTTTCATATCCAGGAATAAGAACTCCCAAAACATAACCATAAATATACTCATATTTATTGGTTCTGAAACCATGAGTTTGGCCCAATACAAAGTTGTTGTAGCTTCAATGGTTGGAAGATTTATATCAGCATCATACTGTACCCAACCATCGTCAAGGTAAGTTACATCAGAATATTCATTGAAATAGTCCTGAAAAAAAGGATTTGTTGGGAACTGATCTAAGGAATATCTAATCCATGTCGCCCAATTAGCTAAATCAACAGATAAATATTCTGGAACCTTTATCTTTGATCTAAAATGTATTTGCTCACCACTGTACGCAAATGTAGCTGTCTCTGATATATCGTATTCAAAGGGTTCTATTATTACTGTGGCTGTTGCGAATTCATTTGGTTTAACTTCGACATTTGATGCTCTTCCAGCACCTGTTGTGACGTAAGATTCTTTAAGAGTGAAAACATCTAAAGTGTAAGTGCCAGTAGGAATTTGTACCTTGATCTCGTTAATACCAGGTTCTACATCTTTGCCAAGACAAATGTTATCTGAATCATTCCAGATTCTCAAATAAACTTTGGTTGTATCTGGAGGAATTGTCAGGTAATTAAAACCTGGAACACTTTCAGGAATATTAATTCTTATAAAAACTACACCATATTCTCTTGGATGAGTAGAACAAGATACCATAAGAAAAATAGAAATCAAAAATGCAAGAACCAAAACTTCTTTTTTCATTGTATCCCCCCTTTTTTTAAAAAACTTTTCTACCAAATTAATTATAATGATTTATAATATTTGATTTTTTGTTGCATCAAGCTCAAACTATGTACTTAGTTAAATGAACCCAGAAAGAGATGGGGAAAAGGCTTTAGGGTTACTGACAAACAAAATAAACACAGCAAAGAGGGCTTTTTCCAGATGATATAGTTCTACTTGCTGCTCAACGAATTCCCTAAATCCAATTTGGTCTTTGACATTCAAATAGTATCTCGCTATCATCATGGCTGTGAAGTGGAGAGCTACAAGTTCGGCGTCCCTCTCAGTAGAACGCTGTGAATAAACCTGTGTTTTCAAGCCCAATAGGCCTTTCGTGTGTTTACTGATATAAGCTGGTCTGTGAAATCATTCTTTGCTAACAAGTAGAAAGAGCAACCCACTCTTGATATACAGTATAGATGAGATAAGCGAGATACTGTTTATTACTTTCTCTGCTGTAGAAGAGTAATACTTGCCAAGGTTCTCTATCTTTGAGCCATATCTCTCAATAACAGTCTCGTCCAATATGATGTATTTAGATTTAAACCCATTATGAGACACGGCAAGACCTTTAGTGTAATCGAGCAGTAGTGTTTTGTGCTCAGACCTGGGGAAAGAAATCTCTTCACACATAGAATTTAGAAGTTGTGGTAGCTTAGTTGCAGGCATGGGAAACCTCCATTTGTTGTGTTTGGCTTTACAACTAATCTAATGGGTTCCCATGCCTTTTCTAATGACTTATCTTTTCCTCTTATCTTCTAAGTGCATAGTTTGAAAATTGGTGTATGTAACAAATCATTTGGATTATATTAATTATAGCACATTCAAAACAAAACAGCAAAATCATGAAAAATGCATAAACAAGAAAATGGAGACAAACTTTTCTTCTTTGATCTGTCTCTGTTTATTAATTGTGCATCTTTCAAGGGATATCTGCCTAATGTGTATCGAAATCTTCTATTGCGTTCATTAATTACCGTAAATTCCCCATATTCTCACCACGGCTGTATTTGTGAAATCCCAAAGCTAAGAGCCTTCATACCTTTTACAGTTGATACATCTGTGAATGATGATCCCCTGTGGTGCTATCATTGTTGATGGGTAAAACTGAAAGGGTGCTCGAAAGGAGGGAAAAAGCAATGAAAGAAAAGAGAATAATGATAGCTTATATTTCAAAGCATAGGGGCAATACATATAAGATTGCAAAGGTTATTTCAAATGAATTGGGAGCTGAGATCAAAAAAGCAGAAGAGGTAGCCCCAGAAGAATTGTTGAACTACGATCTAATCGGTTTAGGTTCCGGGATCTACGCTTTTGGCATGCATGGAAAGATCAAGAAATTGCTTAAAAAGAGCGGCAATGGAAACGGCAAGAAGGTTTTTCTAATTTCCACTTCTGGCGATCCGAATGGTTCGAAATATCATAAAGGGGTTAAAAAGATCCTTGAAAAGAAGAATTTCAAACTTGTTGGAGAATTTAATTGCCCGGGAGCCTATTATCCCTGGTTGCTTTTTGGGAAAAAGGGAATAAATGCCGACAGGCCAAATTCAGAAGATATTGAAAAGGCAAAAGAATTCGCAAGGGAAATTATGGAAAAATGGATATAATGATCTGCATCATAAACGCTGACCCATTTGCTGTCTGTTGACCATTCCAGTAGTTGTTTTTGGGTATCTTACCGCTCAGGCATTCTTTCTGAAGCGTGCCAACCTCAATATCTTCAATTTGATTGCATGTTAGAATTTAATACTGAGAAATTCAAATACATACCGGCGTATCGGTTGGATAAAAGGAGATAATTTATGGCGAGAGACCTTACGAAAGGAAATCTTTTCAAAGGGCTTCTCGCCCTTTCTTTGCCCACAATGGTGGGCTTTTCCGCACAAAGCATCTATGATCTTGTTGACATGTTCTGGATAGGCAGAATTTCCGCGGAAGCAATTGCGGGGGTTACCGTTCTGTCGACAGTTTTCTGGACAGTTGAGGCTTTGAATGAAATTATAGGTGTAAGCTCCATTTCGTTAATATCTCAAAACTTTGGAAGAAAAGACATAGAGCGCACCCACAGGGCCATAGAGCAGACAATCACCTTCAAGGCTTTTGTTGCCGTTATCGCTGCTGTTTTTCTTGCTATATTCTTAAAACCAGCGCTTGGTTTGTTTTCTAAAGACAAAGCTGTTCTTGATGCAGCGCTTGACTATGGATATATAAGGATCTTTTTCCTGCCGGTAATGTTCTCTTCCTTTTCGGTGAATACCGCTCTCCGATGCACCGGTGATGCCAGGACACCTATGATTATCATGGTTCTAAGTAGTATCCTCAACATAATCCTTGACCCAATACTCATGTTCGACAAAGTTCCCTTTATAAACCTCCCCGGTTTTGGCCTTGGGGTATTTGGCGCGGCGCTTGCCACCGTTATAACCCAAACCATTGCCTTCCTTGCAGGTTTCTACATTATATTCAGCGGCAAACATGGAATCAAGCCTTCATTGAAAGGGTTGTTGCGGCTGGATAAGGATATAGATAGAAAACTCATGACAATAGGGCTTCCCAATGGCATTGAGGCACTCTTACGGAGCCTGTCCGGGGTTGTCGTGATGATGTTTGTTTCTGTTTTTGGCACAGCTGCCCTGGCCACTTCGGGAATTTCCTTCAGAATTTTGAACTTCGCCTTTATACCCCTTATCGGCATAAGTATGGGAGGTTCTACCATTGTTGGGCAAAATCTTGGGGCGAGATACAAATCACGAGCAATAAAAGCAACAAAGATCGCAGCAGCTTTTGGCTTTTCACTCATGGTAGCTTTTTACATATTCCTTTTGTTCTTCTCGGCTTCAGTGATAGCAGTTTTTACTAACGATCCAGAAGTTATAGACCTTGGAAGGAAGCTTCTCATTATTGGGACAGCCGGGATGCCTTTAATAGGAATGAGCTTTGGGCTGAGTACCGGCTTTTCAGGGGCGGGGTATAATTTCCCTTTTCTGATAGGAAGCATTATATCTAACTGGGTTGTTCAGATTCCCTTCCTGTTTTTGGCTATAAATGTTCTGCATCTTGGAATTAATTGGGTCTGGGTTTCCTTCGTGACTGCCCAGGTATCTCAGGCTCTGGTTATGCTGATCTTCTATTTGCAAGGGAAATGGGTAAATAGAGAAGTGCGTTAGAAAATTCAATCACAAACTATGCCCTTAGAAGAAAAAGGCATGGAATCATCTATTATCCCGAATGTCATTAAGCATGTTCACTTTTCCCGGAAAGAACAGAAGAAATTCATTTTCAGTTATACTTCTGCCTATGAGTTCTTTGTTAATTCACAAGGTCCAAAAGTATTAGAAGTTTCGTCAATCCATATGCACTGGCACATATGGACAGGGGAATTATATAAGTAAGGTGCTCATTTTCCCTTTATCGTTTAAAACTAAAAGGGTAGGTTGGCCTCATCAGTATTGTTGTTGTCATTGTTCTGCGGAGTTTGTTTTTCTAAATATCTTTTTATCAGGTAATTTATTAATACTCCGGCAAGATTTACTGCAAGCTCTGCGAGAGAATATGGAGCGGTTTGTAGCATATCTCCTCTACCGTGTCCAGCACCTGGTTGTTCGTTTCTGATAATAGCCACAGACCTCAATATATTTTCTTCAAATGCTCTCAAAAAACCTTCAAAATATTCTGGTATTAGGCCACTTTCTATTATCTTCTTATATAATTCACCCGGTTTTGCTTTTTTTATGCCCAGGATATATTTTATAGTACTTTCGACCGCTAAATTTGCGTTTTGAATCACTCCCTCATAATCTTCATTTGCAAGATCAATCCGTGCTTTTTCAAACTCTTGTAAAGCTCCTAAAAATTTCATTTCATGAAGCAATTGATAAGATTTTCTCAAAATTTCTTCCTCTATATATTGCGAATCTACAGGGAAGATTTTCCCCTCAGCCATTCTCCAAGCTAAGTTACTTTCTTCCATAATCTGATTAAATTCTTTTTGAAAATATAGCTTTTTATCTTCTGATAAATTTTCATACAGCAACTCTATTGCGTCCAAAAGATAGGGCGGATAATTTCCTCTTAAAACAAAGCCTTTCAAATCAGTAGATACTACCGAGCCTTCTTCCTTTTCCGAATAAGCAAAAAGCTGTTCCAATCCGTGTTCTGACTTAATTCTCTCGGTTAAACGTTCTAATCTACTTGTCCAGTAACTCCATCCTGTTTCTGCTATTTCTCCCCATCTTTCATCATAATCTTCAAATAACTTCCAGATACGCATCCTAACACTTCGGGGGACGCTTACTTTTATTTTTCCCTCTTTTAATGCTTGCTGGCACCTTTTAGAGAACACCCGAGCCATATTTACTACCCCTTTCATTTCGTTTGTATAAAGTCAAGTTCTTTGACTCAGAGCGATCATAATAAATTTTCCAACCATTTGTCCGTAGTACCTGAAATATTCCTTTTTCAAATTATCCAGCTGCTTATTCTGTTTTATGAATTCATGGTTTGATTCAATTGTATTATTCTTTCTCAATTATTTAAAATTTTCATGTTACTTGTGACGTAATAAAGAAAAATCAATCTTCGCGAGCTGTTTACATTTTAAAATATAAGGCTAAAGATGTAAAATATTATATGAGAATGATGCTTTTGATTACAGGTGATCAGATTGAGTTATCAAATCAAATACGAATTGAAATACTTTATTCGAGAGCTGACGAATTCTAATCCAACAATACTTTATTTAATTGTTGGAAAACACGGTGCTGGAAAATCAAAAGCTTTGAAGAAAATATCAGAACAGCTTAATGAGTTTGTTGTAAATCTCAACATGGAGTTGAGTAAAGCACTCTTAGAAGTCCCGATAATGGACAGACCGTATCGCGCTATGAAATTTTTCGATAAGTTCCCTGAAATGGAGAATAATTTTTTGCTTCTGGATAATATTGAGCTTCTTTTTGAACCTGAATTAAAGCTTCACGCACTTTCGGCATTACGAAATATTGCTAGAAAAAAATCTGTTATTGCCACATGGCCTGGCGAGGTTATTAGAAATAAATTGTTGCACGCAAAAAGAGGACATTCGGAATATTTTGAAGGTTATTTAGAAGACGAAATTATTCTAATGTGCTCTTGTGAAGAAAGCTGAATTCGTGTTTTGCGAAACGTTGATGTGAACACAATAGCACAAGTTAAAATATATGAAAAAAAGGGGGGAGGGCAAGTGAAGTACGGTGATCTTATTCAATTTGACCCCGTGGAAACGGTAGCACAACTTAAAGATGCTAATGATAAGAACAAAGCTGCGAATTTTGTTTCTACATATGTTATCTCAAACCAAATGGCTGATAACCTTCGCAATGTGGTTTTTGAGAATCTTCAATTTGAAACCCCACGAGATAGCAAAGGCTTGATGATAGTTGGAAACTACGGAACAGGTAAATCACATTTGATGGCTGTCATTTCTTCCATTACAGAAGATTCTAGTTTTATCGATCTGCTGACAAATGATAGAGTCAAAGAAAGCGCTTCGAAAATAGCGGGGAAATTCAAAGTAATCCGAACAGAAATCGGTACTTCCACAATGTATCTCAGAGATATTATTTTCCGCGAACTAAAGGAAAACCTTGAAGAAATGGGTATTTACTTTAACTATCCCTCAATGAATCAGGTTGTGAACAATAAGGGAATATTAGAGGAAATGATGAGCCTTTTTAATGAGAAATATCCAGATCAAGGCCTTTTGATGGTTGTAGATGAACTACTCGACTATCTAAGGCATAGAAACGAGAAAGAGATAATTTTGGACATAAATTTTTTGAGAGAAATCGGGGAATTTTGTAAATCTTCAAGATTTCGATTTATTGCAGGTGTTCAGGAGACGCTTTTTGAGAACCCGAGGTTTGAATTTGTTTCGGATTCTCTAAGAAGGGTAAAGGACAGATTTGTTGAATTGCGCATAGTCAGGGAAGACATTGAGTATGTTACAGCAAATAGGCTGCTAAAGAAAAATTCAAAACAAAAAGCTCTCATTCGCGAACACCTACAAAAATTCACCAAGTTTTACAGCACCCTGAATGAGAACCTTGATAACTTTGTTGAGCTCTTTCCTATCCATCCGGCTTTCATAACGATGTTCGAAAAAGTCAAATTTGTAGAAAAAAGAGAAGTTTTACAAACAATTTCAAAAGTGATGCGAAAGGTTTTAGACAAAGAGATGCCGGAAGATGAACCGGGAATTATTTCTTTTGATAGTTACTGGGATTTTATAAAATCAAATGCGGCAAATAGAGCTGTTCCAGAGATAAGAGAAACAGAGGACAAGAGCGACGAATTGATGGTAAAAGTTGAAAGCAACATAAAAAGACCCTACCTTAAAAATGCCAAAAGAATTGTTAAAGCGCTTTCTGTTCACAGACTCAGTACCAGCGACATAAACACCAAACTCGGTCTTACCGTTACAGAATTGCGAGACAATCTGTGCATTTTCGATGTTAACGCAGAAATGGGTGGTGACCCACTAGATGATCTACACACGTATGTGGAAACAATTTTGAGAGAGATTATAAAAATAGTAAGTGGACAGTACGTATCCTACATAAAAGAAAATGGACAATATTATTTGGATCTGAACAAAACAATAGATTTCGATGCCCAAATTGAGAAAAAGGCCGAGGTGCTTGATAAAGGAACATTGAACAGATATTATTACGACATCCTGGCGAAATTGATGGAATGCTCAGACAAAACATATGTTCCTGGCTTCAAAATCTGGGAATATGAACTTCGCTGGTATGAGAAGAATACCACAAGACCGGGATATCTCTTCTTTGGTCAACCAAATGAACGTTCAACTGCGCAACCCCCAAGAGATTTTTATATATACTTTCTTCCAATATACAAAATCCACGACTTCAAAGATGAGGGCCGCGACGATGAGGTGTTTTTCAGTCTAAAAACCATAAGCGAAGAGTTCGAAAAAGATTTATTGAACTATGCCGCTGCAATGGAATTGGCCAAAACGGCCGGGATGTACAAATCCAGCTACGAGGACAAAGCAAGAAGCTTTCAAAGAACTCTAACAAGATGGTTGAATGAGCATTTTCTTGATTCTTTTGAAGTGACCTATCAAAAGAGAAAAAAGGATCTTCGCGAAGCCCTGAAAGAAGGTTCATTCATACATAAGTCTGATAATTTTAAGGAAACAGTTGATTATATTGCCTCAATGCTTTTCAACAATTATTTTGATGACACCGCAATTGGTTATCCTAAGTTTCCAATCCGCATAACTTCTCAAAACCGAATCCAAAATATAGAAAACACTCTCAAAGCAATCGCTCTGGGAAACTTTACAAAGCAAGCGAAAGACATTCTTTCAGCCTTCAATTTATTAGATGAATCTGGCAATTTAAATACGTCAAAATCGCCTTATATAAAATTCATACGTTCAAAGCTTCAAGAAAAGGGAGTCAACGAAGTTCTCAATACAAATGAGCTAATTGAAACAACTAAAGGGGGCGTGGAATATTTTGGCCCTTACCGTCTTGAACCTGAGTGGGTAGTGGTTCTATTAGCTGCCATGGTTTACATGGGCGAGATTGAAGTGTCCCTCGGTGCTGGTGAAACTATTGACGCCAGCAATGTGGAAAAGTTTGCAAAAATACCGTTGGAACAACTTTTGAATTTCAAAAATATAAAGCGCCCGAAAGGTTTACCCATTTTAGAACTCAAACATCTTTTTACCATTCTTGGTATAAACGCAGGTCAGGTTGAAGCGCTCAAAAACGATAAAAAACCTCCTGTTCAAAATATGCTGAGCAAGGCTCAAGAAAAAGTTGAAAGAATGGCTAAATTTCAATATGAAATCAGCCAGGGAATAACCTTCTGGTCAACGGCTCTTTTCGATGAAAAAACG
The DNA here is from genome assembly GCF_001636545.1 of Kosmotoga arenicorallina S304. Classification (GTDB taxonomy): domain Bacteria; phylum Thermotogota; class Thermotogae; order Petrotogales; family Kosmotogaceae; genus Kosmotoga_B; species Kosmotoga_B arenicorallina. The sequence goes on from NZ_JFHK01000013.1 coordinate 11,185, forward strand.
CTTGAAGCACTCAAGAAAAAAGCAAAAGCACTAAATGAATTTTTCGATTCTCTCCAGAAATATCACACTGTTGGAAAATTGAAGAATTTCAAATATTCCGATGAGGAGCTCAGTAAAATTGAAAAAGACCTTAAAGAAGTATACAGTGTTGAAGAATTGCTTGATTTTATAAAGGACCTGAATCAAAAAGTGGGATATCTCGAAAGAGCAAAAGAATATGTTCCACTGGAGAGTGACTTGCACGATAAATTTGATGAAGCAAAAACCGAGACACTCGATAAGCTAAAAAATCTGAAAAAATTGACCCACCAAATCAAAGTCGAAATTCACGAAAAACTCGACAGTCTCAAAAAAGAATATATCAAGATATACAAAGAACTTCACAGGAAAGCAAGACTGAATGCCCATCAAGATGAGAGAAAACAGAAACTACGTAACGATATCAGACTCAAAGCTCTTAACTCGCTCGCCATGATAAAAATACTCCCAAATGCTGAATTGAACAAATTTACAGAAAAACTTGCCAATTTAAAAACCTGCTACTCTCTTATAGATGGCGACCTTGAAAGATCACCAATTTGTGAATCCTGTGGTTTCAAACCGACAAGCGAAAAAATTCAAGAAGGAGATATGGATATAGCCCTTGAATATCTCGATGAGGAACTCGATAAGCTCTTTAATAACTGGACAAATATACTTCTCGACAACCTCAGAGACCCGGTAGTGGAAGAAAATATGGGACTGCTTCACAAAGAACACCGAGAGCTTATCGAAGAGTTTTTATCGGAAGGAGAATTGACAAAAGAACTGATAAACAATCCAGAATTCACAAAAGTTGTTGCTGAAGCTTTGTCGGGGCTTGAAAAAGTCGAAATTACAACAGAACAGCTTGTTCAAAAACTCTTTGGGGATCACAGCCCGCTCACTCCACAGGAGATGAAAGAACGTTTTGAAAAATTTGTGCAAGATTTGCTAAAAGGAAAGGATTCTTCGAGGATAAGGATAGTTCTCGAGAAAGGTGGCAAATAAAATGAAAAACAGAAAGCTATTTGAAAATATCGAAACTGCCCCAAAGGATGAAAAAGTTGAATGCTTAGGCTTGACCTTTGAGAGTGACGAAGCACGAAGAGAATATTTCAGAGAGAAACTCCGGGAAAAGCTCAAAGACCCGGAGTTTAGAAAAATCGAAGGATTTCCCATTGGAGAAGATGAAGACATAATAAAACTTTCCGATCCACCCTATTACACTGCATGTCCCAATCCTTTTATAAGTGATTTCATAAAGCACTATGGCAAACCATACAATCCTGAAGAAAAATACTCCAGAGAACCATTCGCGGCAGATGTCAGCGAAGGCAAAAACGATCCCATCTACAATGCTCATTCCTATCACACCAAGGTTCCTCATAAAGCCATAATGAGATATATACTCCACTACACAGAACCCGGAGATATCGTCTTTGACGGTTTTTGTGGTACGGGAATGACGGGTGTTGCTGCCCAGATGTGCGGAGACAAAAAAACTGTTGAATCACTTGGCTATACAGTTCTTGAAGACGGAAAAATCTTAGACGAAAATGGGAAAGCTTTCTCGAAACTCGGAGCAAGATACGCCATCTTAAACGACCTCTCACCGGCAGCAACCTTCATCGCATATAACTACAATACACCCATAGATGCAGAAGCATTTGAAAGAGAAGCAAAAAGAATACTCGAAGAAGTCGAAGCCGAATGTGGCTGGATGTATCTAACCTTACACAATCCAACACCCGATCAGATACAAAAAGCCGTTGAAATGCTAAAAACAAAAGGAAAAGGATTCAAAGAAGATAATATTCTTCCGTGGGGAAAAATAAATTACACAGTATGGTCTGATGTCTTTACCTGCCCGGAATGCTCTGGTGAAGTTGTTTTTTGGGAAGCTGCCGTAGATAAAGATCAGGGTAAAGTGCTTACTGAATTTCAATGCCCGCATTGCGGTGCTACCCTTGTAAAAAGAAAGCTGGAAAGGGTAATGGAAACAAAGTATGATAAAGCAATAGGTCAAACGATAAAACAGGCAAAACAAATGCCTGTTCTTATAAATTACACCTTCAGAAAGAAACGCTTTGAAAAAACTCCTGATGATTTTGATCTGGCGTTAATTGAACACATCGAAACCAGCGATATACCTTACTGGTATCCAACTAACAGAGTTCCTAAAGGTGACAAAACTGGAGATCCGCTCAAATTAGGAATCACCCACGTCCACCATTTTTATACGAAGAGGAATCTGTGGGTATTGGCTTCGATTTTTTCTAAGATTAGTTCTCCAGAATTTCTACTCCTTTTCAATAGTCAGCTGATAAATATATCAAAATTAAATCGTTATAGACCTGGAGTGTCTTTTCCATACAATCCATTAAGTGGAACACTTTATATCGGTTCTCAAGTTTCTGAGTCGTCGGTGTTTACAGCTTATAGAAATAAAATAAAGAAACTTCAGAAAGCTTTTTCTGAAATTAAGGAAATAAATATTGTCAATGTTAGTTCCGCCGAAAATCAACAGTTATCAGAAGTTTCTGTTGATTACATCTTTACCGACCCACCTTTTGGCGGAAATCTTATGTACTCCGAGCTCAATTTTCTCTGGGAAGCATGGTTGAAGGTTTTTACAAACAACAAGCCCGAAGCGATAATAAACAAGGTTCAGCGAAAAGGCTTACTCGAATACCAGGAGCTTATGACACGCTGTTTCAAGGAATATTATCGCGTGCTGAAACCCGGGAGGTGGATGACCGTTGAATTCCACAACTCTCAAAACAGTGTCTGGAATGCCATCCAGGAAGCAATACAGCGAGCGGGATTTGTAATCGCAGATGTTAGCACTCTCGACAAGCACCAGGGGACCTTCAATCAAGTTACAAGCTCCGGAGCGGTGAAACAGGATCTTATCATTTCTGCTTATAAACCCAACGGCGGCCTTGAGGAACGGTTTGAGCTTGAAGCGGGAACTGAAGAAGGTGTCTGGGATTTTGTGAGGGAACATTTGAAAAGGCTACCGGTCTTTGTTGAAAAAAACGGAAGTGCCGAAATAATAGTTGAAAGAACTGACTATCTACTCTACGACAGAATGGTCGCTTTCCACATACAAAGAGGAAAAAGAGTTCCCTTGTCGGCGGCAGAGTTCTACAAAGGCCTTAGAGAAAGGTTCCCGGAAAGAGATGGTATGTTTTTCCTGCCTGATCAGGTAACCGAATATGATAGTAAGCGAATAAAGGTCAACGAATTAAGGCAGATTTCTATGTTTGTCACAGACGAAGAGTCAGCAATCCAGTGGCTCAGGCTTCAGTTGCAAAACAAACCTCAAACTTTTCAGGAACTTCAACCACAATTTATGCCTATATCCCGAAGTTGGGCTAAGCACGAGAAAGAAATGGAACTTTCGGAATTGCTGGAACAGAATTTCTTAAAATATGATGGCATCGGGCTCATTCCACAACAGATATGGTCGTGGATGTTGAAAAGCTCAACTTTGAGAGAAAGGATGGAGGGGCAAACACCGGAAACAGCAGATGCCTTTCTCAGAGAGAAAGCAAAAGATAGATGGTATGTTCCTGATCCCAACAGAGCTCAAGACCTTGAACGTCTTAGGGAAAAGACGCTTCTTAGAGAGTTTGAAGAATACAAAAAGCATCAAGGGAGAAAGCTCAGGGTTTTTAGAACAGAAGCAGTAAGAGCTGGATTCAAAAAAGCATGGAGCGAGAAAGATTATAAGACGATAATTGAAGTAGCAGATAAACTGCCGGATAAGATAATCCAGGAAGACCCCAAACTCTTAATGTATTACGACAACGCTTGCACACGCCTTGGTGAGGAATAAACAGAATATGGAGAAGCAGTGGTATTGGCTTGAGGAGAAAAAGCAACCTTGTGTATTGCTCGAAGAAAGAAAAATGTTTGGATATGAGATGGCAAGGGTATGGCTGCCAACTGAGGGAAAGGTCGTTGATATACCTGCTGGTAGTTTACTGCCGATCTCAAGAATGCTGGGATTCTTTAGCAGTGATTTCTTATCTTATGTCAGCGCAGCAGGCAAGCTCATTAATATATTTAATTCCACAGATGTCTTATTGGCCCCTCTTAATTCTTCAATTATTCCTTTACCACATCAAATCAGGACTGTCCAGAGAGCGATTTCTGGAGACAGGATAAGATTTCTTCTAGCAGATGAAGTTGGGCTAGGTAAGACCATAGAAGCGGGGCTTATAATGCAAGAGTTAAAACTCAGAAGGCTTGTGAAAAGGGTATTGGTAGTGGCTCCTAAGGGACTTGTTACTCAATGGGAAACTGAGATGAAGCTGAAGTTCAATGAGGATTTCAAACTTATAATTCCTTCGGAATTATCCACAGTTAAAAAGCTGTCTGGCGTGCAGAATGCGTGGAAGTTGTTTGATCAGGTAATCTGTCCTTTGGATTCAGTTAAACCTTTAGAGGGTCGCCAGGGCTGGTCGTATGAACAGCTTGAAGAACACAACAAAGAAAGATTTCTCGATCTGATTAATGCAGGTTGGGATATGATAATCGTGGATGAAGCCCACAAATTGGGTGGGAGTAGTATTCAAGTAGCAAGATATAAGCTCGGTCAGAGTCTCTCGCAAGCTTCGCCGTATATTTTATTGCTTTCCGCAACTCCTCATCAGGGAAAGACGGACGCATTTTTAAGATTGATGTCTTTCCTGGATCCGGTTGCATTTTCGAATGAGCAAGAGTTAACGCGTGAGAATATTTCAGATTATGTTATTAGAATAGAAAAGCGTAAAGCCATAGATATTAATGGGAAGCCTCTCTTCAAAAAGAGAATAACACAGCTTTACCATATCGAATTTGATGAAAGATATTCGAAACAAAAGCAATTATACGATGCGGTAACAGAATATGTTAGACAGGGTTATAACAAAGCAATGAAAGAGAAAAGGAACTACGTAGGATTCCTAATGCTTTTGATGCAGCGGCTTGTAAGTTCTTCAACTTTGGCTATAAGCAGAGCCCTTGAGAAGAGGCTCATGGTTTTAGAGGAACCTCAAAGACAGTTAAGGCTTATAAAAGGAAATGAAATAAACTTTGCCGATCTGGAAGAACTTGACCCTCAAGAACAACTCGAATTATTGGCTTTGGCTGCTCCCGATGATGTCAATGCAGAATTATACCAGGTAAGGTTCTTACTGGAGCTTGCAAGAGAAGCTAATCAAGATACAGACGCAAAAGCGAATGCTTTGCTTGAGTGGATTCACCAACTCAGAAGAGAGGAACTTGATCCGGAATTAAAGATTTTGGTTTTTACGGAATTCATAGCAACTCAGGAAATGCTGGAAAGATTTCTCTCGGAAAGAGGATTCCGGGTAGTAACTCTCAACGGTTCTATGAGTATGGAAGAGCGTATAAAAGCTCAGAAAGACTTCGAGGAAAATGCTCAGATAATGATTTCTACTGATGCGGGTGGCGAGGGGCTCAATCTTCAGTTTTGTCATGTGGTTATAAATTATGATATGCCCTGGAATCCTATGAAAGTTGAGCAACGTATAGGAAGGGTTGACAGAATAGGCCAAAAGCATGATGTAAAAGCTATTAATTTCGTTCTTGGTGGAACTGTTGAGTATAGGGTTATTGAGGTTATAGAGAATAAATTGAAGGTTATTTTTGATGAATTCGGTGTAGATAAAACATCTGATATTCTTGATTCAGCAGAGGCGGTAGAATTGTTCGATGAGCTTTATGCAAGTGCCATAGCAAATCCGGATAATTTTGAAAAAGATGTCGATAATATTCTGGAACGAATCAGACAGCAGATAATTCAGGCAACTCGGAATAATCATATGCTTCCTGCATACGAAATAACAAATCCTAAAGAAGCTCAGAAGCTGGTCCAACAGCCTGTCAACTACTGGCTCGAACGGGCTGTAATAAGTTATATAAAGGCTTATGGCGGAAAAGCTACTCAAATCGGCGATAACTGGAAGATCCGGTATCTTGAAACCGGAAGAGAAGAACTTATAACCTTTGATAGAAATTCTAAAAACCCGGATGTAAAAAAAATTGCCTTCAACGATCAGTTGGTAAACGATGCAATTAAGCATCTACCAGAACTTTCTGAAGACTTCCATGTTCCTGTTGTATCGTTGGATAATATTCCAAAAGGATTGCAAGGCGTGTGGTCTCTCTGGAAGGTAGTTGCAAAAGGTAAAGAATGGTCAAAGGAGCGGGTAATCCCTGTTTTTGTGAACGATGAAGGGAAAGTTTTTCTCAATTCTGCAATACTCGTATGGGAACGACTTATAAATGGCAGGTTCAAAATAATGGATTATGAAAGTATAGAAGCCCTTGAACATCAAGTCGAGAAAGAGTTAAGACGGAATTTTGAGAACCTAAAGGCTGAATATCTTTCGGAACGAGAAAAAAACAAAGAACGTAAAAGAGAATGGTTCGAAATACGGCGTCAAATGGCTGAGAGGATAGGGCTTCCTCAGGTTCGGGAGCACAGGTTGAAGCAATTGAAACTTGAGATGGAATCTTGGGAAACTTCGCTGAATGATGAGATATACCCAGAACTTAAATTGCTTTTAACTGTAAAGGTGAGAAATCATGTGCAGTAAAAGCCTTAATGAAGTTATGGTTGATAAAATTCTCTGTGCTGATTCACAGATAATAGTGGTGAATGATCCTGATGCTCTTCTTAGCGAAGAGATATTGGAAAAGCTGGAAAACTCGGGATACGCTATTCTCAATTTTCTGGACCCGATCAGCTTTAGATATCGTTATGAAAGGGATTTTCGAGATAAAAATTCGAAAAAGTTAGTGATAGTCGTCTCCTCGAAATACAATGACCCACACAATCTTCCTTTTGATATATTGAGCAAATCAGTTGTGCTTGATTTTGAGGTTAATACATTTTTCCCGAAGCTAAGCAGAACAGCTTTGCTGGATTTAACTCCAGATGAGATTGCAAAATTATACGAAATAATGGAAGAACCGCGAAATGAGCTCTCTACTAGAGAGACAAGGGAGTTCATTTTGAGACAGCTTTTTGACTTCGATTTGAGTAAGAAACACTCTTTAATTGATTTTTTAAGCTGGCTCATGAAGATTCATTATTCAAATATAGTCATAAGGGAAGAAATGGCCGAATTCATTTATGGAACACTCAAGGATAATCCAGAATTGTCAGAAATACCTATAAAAACGCTTATTTTAAATAAAGAGAGCTTTTTAGCTTTCCTTCAGGAACGCTGGCCTGTGTTTCTTGAAGGGGAAGTAGCAGATCGGGTTTGTGAGCGAAGTGGCATTGCCCTAGAATATCCAGGGCCCTACGATATTCCATTTGACCATCCTGATTTGAAAGTTTATATTGATACATTCTTTGCGGAAGGACTACTCGAACCTGTTCCTGTAAATGATCCTGAGCGTTTCGAAGATTCATGGATATCGTTTGGAATTGACACCAAAGAGTCGGAACGCCAAAGATTCGGAAAATTATTGGAGATTGTCAGGAAAGAAATGCCAGCAACTGATTCCAATTTTAAAGAATGGGCATCTCTTGCCTGGCGTCTGGCAGAGCTTTCCCTTCATGTCTATTCGTCTTCTGCTTCAAGTGAAGAAAAGAAAGAATTCTTAGAATTACAGAAAGAAATTGATGGAAGATTTCTGGAGTGGGTATTAAAAAAGTTCAGTAGTCTACTAACCCTTATAAGCCGTGACCCTGTAACTGTACAAAATGTTCTACCACAGATGAGAAAAAGGTATGTTGAAAAGAAAAAGGTAGCTCTAATTGTAGTAGATGGTATGTCAATTCTTCAATGGCTAATATTGTCCAAGCATCTAAAAGAACACAAGCAAATATCCCGGAGGAGTATCCTCGCTTTTATCCCAACTCTGACTTCTGTTTCAAGAAAAGTAATATTCTCAGGAAAATTACCCATGTATCTTGGTAATGTGCTTTCTACATCAGGTGAAGAGAAATTATGGAAGGAAGCATGGTCTGGTATTATACGCAATTCTGAGATAGCTTACCTCAACGAACCGGGCGAAAAACTTCTCAAAGATGTTGAAGAATCAATCCGTAAAAATGCCAGAGTTCTTGGGATAGTAGTGAGAGAACTCGACGAGATAATGCATGGAGAGAGTTTGGGAATGGATGGGCTTATTTCCGCTACAAAGTTATTGGGGAACAGAGGAATTTTGAGCGATTTGTTGAAGCTCCTTGGTGTTAATGATTATCATGTGATACTGACCTCAGATCATGGCAATGTGTTTGCCAGAGGCATAGGAAAACCATCAGAAGGTGTTGCCGCTGAATCAAAGGGTGAAAGGGTTAGAATATATAAAAATAAATCGCTCAGGCAAACCGTGCACAGCAGATATCCCGAAGCTATTGCCTGGAGACCAATAGGGTTACCTGAAAATTTCTTCCCACTTATAGCTAGAGGAAGAACTGCGTTTACAAATTTTGACGAAGAAACCATTTGTCATGGAGGAATTACTGTTGATGAATTAATAGTTCCATTTATTGAGTTGTGGAAAGGGTGATTAGCTTGAATTCAAAAATGATTGGATTTGACAGACAATTAAAGAAAGAATGGCTTGACCTTGTGATTGAAATGCTTCATGATGGAGAAACTCGCGATAAGATAACAGAAGCATTGAACAAATACATAGGAAACGACCTAAAGGGTAAAGACGCAATTAGAAAAACAAGGCTTGTTATCAATAGGATGTGGTTTAACCCTAATTCTCAACTTGAATTCTTAAGACGTTCTGCGCTGGAACTATTTAATGAAGCTCGTACAGAAAACGCTACATCGATTATCCATTGGGGAATGTGCATCGCTTGTTATCCGTATTTCAGAGATATTGCAAGAATATGCGGAAGATTAATCAACCTTCAAGGATATTTCAAACGTTTTCAGGTAAGACAAAGAACAATGGAAATTTGGGGAGAAAGACCGGTAGTTAGAAGAACTGTGAATCATGTGATTCAGACGATTATGTATTGGGATTTGATTGAACAAAAAGATGCTTCTGGTAAATATGTTATCTCAAAATTCATTGAAATAAAAAATCCGAAATTAATAAGCTGGCTAATTAAAGCTTATTTAGCAAGTAGAGAAAGCAAAACAGCATCAATTGATGATCTTCGCAATGATCCTGTATTGTTTCCCTTCTCCATTGACATAAACATTGATAGTCTTCTATTAAATAAAGAAATTGAGCTTTTCAATCAAGGACTCAAAAGTGAGATATTGATATTGAGAACAATTGATCATACCGATGACGGAATAACTTGATGTGTAAAATTCGATAAAAGGCCTCGCCTAATTCAGAGTAGAGGTGTATAGATTTAGATACTAGTTTTCAGTATAAAGTTAGAAAATGGGAACAGACTCTTTTTTAAAATAATACACGATACGAACTCCTGATAAGAATACGAGAATCCGAGAGTGCGAGAACCGAGAGGGCCGTTGCGCAGCGGACACGAATCCCTTTGGGATTGTTACGAACTCCTGCGGAGTTGTTGTGAACTGCTTCGCAGTTGAAAAAACTGTCATTCCGGAGATGTTCTATCCAGAATCTTTTTTTAAGAATGAGATTTTGAATCGAGTTCGGGGTGACGAATGTACAAAGCACGTTGCGCGCGTCTAAAAAAATAGAGGCCAAACACTTTTTTGGAATCTGTCCCATGTGTCCAGAAAGGCAAGTGAAAAAAACACTTGCGGTTTTCCCGCATAATGCTCTTCCTTTTTGCTTCGTGCTGGAGATCGGATGGCAATTTTATTTAGTAAAATAGGGATAGTGGGTCATTTTTCTGTGGTCCTGGGGGGTCAATTTTATTTGACCATATACAATTTGGCGCGTGTTACCTCTGTGCTTCGAAACATATGCTGTTGTTATGCTTTCTTTCATGTTCTTGCCCTCTTATCGCCCTTTTTAAGTCATCATTTATACTATAGTCTGATGAAAAATGACAAAATGACCATTTACATTATATCCCTGTCTTCTTTTACTGCGTTATAAAGCTCGCTTCCGCATTCCTGACACTTCTCATCATACCAGGAAAATGGAGTCCCGCATTTCTGACAGCTCCAGCGCTTTTGCTGAAGTTCAAGCCATTTTTCAAGGCCAAGTTCCTTTAAAGAATCAAGATTCTTCAAGATCACTGAATGATGTGGGTGATCGTCGTTTTTAAAGTTTTGCAGTTTTTCGCATGGGTATTCGTCGCATTCAAAGCAAAACTCCACCTGGTGATCAAGAGCACATTGCTTTATTCCACATTTTTTGCAAAAAACGGACACCTGTTCACCCTTGCATCCTTCACAAAATAGCTCCTTTTTATCTTTTTCAAGTCTTTCAGCGATAACATCCAGCTCATCTCTTCTTGAAGCCATAAGGAAAGGACAGGATCCACAGTAAAGCCCACAATAGCTTTCATGCCTAAAAGCCATAATCAACGCCTCCTTATCGTATTACAGAAAAAGTATAGCACCCCGTCGGTATCTACCTCTCAGTTGGTCTATTGTATGGCAATTTATCAGGCAATTGAAGAATAAGGCCAAACACTTTTTTGGAATCTGTCCCATGTGTCCCGAAATGGCAAGTGCGTACAATCATTCGGGAGTCGAGATCCGATGTTCGAGATTCGAGACAATAGCGTTTATACCAAAAACAAGAATGTCTGAAGAAAAATGAATATTTGCTGTGCGCTGCTTCGCGGCGGCTATGCTGAGCTAAGCTCAGGCTGTGCGTGACTCCGTCACGGCTATGCGCAACTACGTTGCGGATCTTAGAACCGAGAAAATCGAGAAATGGTGACCGAGAGTCCGAGATCCGAGACTTGAGATTCGAGAAACAAGAAAATCGTTGTATGTTGTGCATTGTTCGTTGTACGTCACAATCCATCATATTTACCCCCTTGAAAGTATTGAAAAAGGTTTACGCACAACCTACAACCTACAACGAAAAACTGAGATCCGAGAATCGAGAAAAAGAGACCGTGAAGGCGAGAACCCGAGAGCTGCATTGCAGTTGGCACACGCTTTCGGTGGTTAAAACTCGGAAGTCATCCGATGTAGGGTTAAGATGGAAGAGGCATAATGGGAACAAACGTTAGTCTATGCTGCGTTGATATGCATGCAGTTTTGTCAAAGTAAAAAAGATAGCTGAGAATCATAGATAAAACCTAGGTAATTGCGCGTTAGTTGCACATCTATTGCACAGACGAATAGTAGAAACAAACATGTTTCAATACATCATCCCGATCAAATATAGTGGAATAACCTGTGAATAACCACTTTCTATGCCGTCTTTCAGTACAAAAGCATTTTTCTCGTTTTTTATCTGTTGAAGCGTTTTTCCGGGACCACCTATTTCGAATACGATCCGTTTTCCATTAAACCTTATGGAAAAATCGCCAACGTCTGGCACAGCAATTGAATAAGAAAAAAATTGGCTGGCAAAAAACGCTTCCCGTATTGTGCCAGTATTTGCTTCAAGACTCCAGATTGGCCTGCTTAGTGCATAATAAATATTTGGATTGCTCAAGAACACTTTTGCTCCGCTTCTGAGGAATTTGTGCCCTATTTTCTCCGGTGGAACACGGGTAATGAGCCGAACATGCTCCATTAAATCGAGGTAGTTGTACAGAGTGGGTTTTGTTATACCGAGAGCGTTGCACAATTTTTCAGCAGATATCTTAGGAACAGTACTCGTAGTCAGGAAGGCAATAAGCCGCTTTATCGTTGCGGCTCCTTCAGGCTTTATACCGCTGACGCCCATAATGTCATCGTAAATAACCTTATCCAGCGTATTAAGGACCTTGTTGTAATAATCCCCTTCGACAAAATATGGATATGCACCTTGCTGGAGATACTCAGAGAAAAACTTCAAAGGTTCATAATGCAATAAAGATGCTGAGATTTTCCTGTGATTTATCAGCAGCTCATCCAGTTTCACCGATTCGATACGGTCACCTGTTCTAATCTGAAGGTACTCTCTGAACGAGAGAATGTTCAGGTTGTAAATCACAGCTCTACGCGAAAGATCCGCTTTTCCTCTCAATATCTCCATTGTAGAACTGCCTGTGAAGATGATTTTCTTATTCGGGAAAGCATCGTAAAGCGCTTTCAGCTCTGAAGACCAACCAGGATATCTGTGTGCTTCATCTACAACCAAGAGCTTTCCTCCGTACTTAAAAAAAGTATCCCCGATATTGTACAACCCATCCTTCAAAACAAGGGGGTTATCCGCTGATATGTACAAATATTCAGAAGAACCCTTTGATTCGTTTGCTAACCATTGCAGCAATAATGTTGTTTTACCAATGCCCCTAAACCCTGTCAACCCTATCATTCTGGCATCCCAGTTAATAGTGGTATAAAGATACCGTCTAAACTCCGTTGGAACCGCTTTTAATAAACGATCCTGAATTTCAAAATATACATCTAAGGAAATCATCCGATCAACCCCTAATGTATAATGCATTTTACTATATTCTTGCTTATAGTATATCATACTTTACTACAATTATTATGATGTCAAGAAATTATGAAAAACACCCTTTTTAAATGTGTGATTTGTAGGCATTTTCGCGTTTTGGCCTTACGAAGTTGTCAGCTGATAGAGCAATGCGTGCATAGCTTAATAAACCCAAAAAGATAGCGCGGCCTGCTACGTTAGCGGGGAGCCAACAAAGCCAGCAAAAAATGTGGATCTTACCGGTTTTATACTACACTCTTTGATCCCTGAACATCTGATTATTGGCTTTTCAGAGAGCGTATAAACCGCCTTCGTTTTCCAATTTCATGATATAATATGCTTGGTGATAAAAATGAAGAAAAATCTATCAAAAAGATGTTTTTGGGACGTTGATATCGAGAGTCTTGATATTAGAAAAAACAAAAGTTTTATTATATCAAGAATACTGGAACATGGAACGATGCGGGATATAATTGCCCTTAAATCCATGTATTCTATCGTGGAAATATCGGAAGTTGTTAAAAACTCAAGAAATATCTCGAGAAATACAGCTAATTTCTGGGCAAATATTTTAGATATACCTCTCAAGGAGGTACGAGTTTGCTCAAAACTTCCACACTATCGCCGGATACCCTGAACCTTCTGAAAAGCCTCTCAAACGAGTTAGATAGTTTCTATTTAGCGGGTGATACAGCTCTTGCTATGTACTATCAGCATAGAACCAGTGTCGACCTTGATTTTTTCTCAGAAGACTACTTTGATAATTTTCAGCTTTCACACCAATTAAAAACAAAAGGATTCCTATTAGAAAATATCAGACTTTTTCGGGGTACTCTCGAATGCCAGATAAACAATGTCAAGGTGAGTTTTTTTGAGTATCCATATAAGATCATTACCAACTTCAGTTACTTTAACTCTTTGAAGATTGCCTCTGTGCTTGATATAGCTGCAATGGAACTTTCTGCTATAGCAGGAAGAGCAGAAAAAAAAAGACTACTATGATATTGTTGAAATATTGAAAAGGAACGACTTTATTGTGATTATCGATGCTTTTCAGAAAAAATACGGAAAAGAGGTAGATCTCTACCATGTAATCAAAGCACTATGCTATTTTGAAGATGTTGAGGATTCACCTGAACCGCTTAATGCAAATCTGACGTGGAATCAGGTCAAAGCTTATCTCAATAAGAACTGCAAAAGCTTTTTCAGACTTCTTGAAGATAAATTCAGAAACCATAAATAAGTCGCCAATCTAATGCAAATCAAGGAAGGGCACTTTTTTTAGTGGTTTTGTAGTTGATAACGTGCTATTTAAACAATGCAATAGCTAATGAGCTTTTGACTTTAAGCAAGATTTTGCAGCATTAATTCCAGGCAAGTTCAATTAACTTCTTGTGAATTTCTACCATTGCAAGGGTATCTAACTTACAATATTCGAGCATGTCCTTCCTGATCTCTGCCATTTCGCCTGGTGGATAGTTATCCAACGCCATGTTTGCAAAAATATATTGGGCATCATCGCCATTGTGAATGTGCATACCTTCATAGCTCAGCTCTTTGACCAGAGCTGGCAAAACTTTCTTGATTGAGAAGCTGCCATGAAATTCCGGGTGATAAACATGATTTTCTATGAGCGATTGAGAATCAACTAACAGATCACTCATTGCTTTGAGCTGATTTGAAAGTTCGGGGTTTGAGAACCTATCAGCAAGCCATAGGATAATACTCTTTTCAGTAGAGGCATGATGGGCCATGAGTGTTTTGCACTCTTTAGCATCTTTCACCAATTGCTTGGCTAGCTCATAGGTTTCATCTGAAGAAGGGTTTGAGAATAAGAATTCTTTGTGTTCCAAAATCCAGCCTGGTTTCTTTAAAACGTGAAGTGAATACTGATATGGGATTCTTTCATAAGGTGCTATGTTGTTGTATAGAGGAATGGCAGTCGAAACAGTTTCAAAATCAAGATAACCTATCGGGTACTGGAGAGAAGTGAGTTTTTCACACAATAAATCTCTGCCATCTACAATTGTCTTACCATCTGTAATTGCTCTATATACCCTCAAAAGCTTGGGGTCGTTTTTCAGATCGTCTATACTGACGTCTTTAATATAAAAGATTCCTTCATTGAGATGAAGTTCTGTTTTCTTTTTACCGAATCTAGGTAATTCAAAGATGCTAAATTCTCTTTTTAAGTTAAAACACGAACTGAGGTATTCGCAATTGCGGCATGTATAACTGAGTTTCCCATCAGGCCGCTTCGAAGAGTTAATAACTCCGGGAGCAGTCGTTTTTTTCAAATAAAGGTCCGATTTCTGTTCGCAGACTTTATTGAAAACATCTACGGTATCAAAAAGCTTTGAGTCTTCATCACCTTTGCGGTAGTCTTTTGAGACCAAAATAAGCTTTGCGTCGGATACTCTATAACCGCTATCCTCGATAACCATCACGGTATATGCGAGGTCTTTTATATAATCTCGGATTCTGCTGGTTGTGGAAAGGCTTGATTTTACCTCGTAGACTTCCAACCCGTTCTGTGCTTTTCTTACCATATCAGCTCTTGCAATGAAATTATCATCGAAGAAAGCGGGTTCAAAGATTGTCTCAACCGATTGGTTGTTCAGCAAAAGTGAAGTATCCCTGACTGCTTCATTCGGTTCCATCGCTTCAACCAAGATACCACCGGGGAATAGATTCCGGGCTCTTTTTCCGATCTCTATCCCCTGCCTTATCCTGAATTTCTCTGCTATTGAAAGTTCAGATTTTTGGAAGGAGTTGTGTGCAAACCATCCTCTAACGGGGCATTTCTCAAACTCCAAAAAGGAATATTTGTTTATCATTTTCATGATCCCCCCTAAATCCCCCATTAATAAAGCTACAATCATGCTGAGTGCAATAGTAGTATCATATCCAATTTAGCATATTTTACATTCTCGGCAAAAGCAAATGGTTTTAATAGAAGCACTTTATGAAAATCATCCAGCTTTTTGAGAGCATAATCAGATGAAAATTCTTATACTTTGAAATTCTCTGAAGGCATCCACAGCCTTTACATTCAAATTCACTTTTCTTGAAATTATTCACCGGATATGCAAAATATTTTGAATTCACACTGAAATTATTTTGAATTACCCGGAAATTTATTCAATCCTCTAAAAATATTTTAAAACCCCTGTTTCTCCTGTATCCTTTTGCCTATGCGCTTCACAGAATTTCTTCGTTTCGGTTTTTTGGGCGCGACTTAATTATTTTTAAGTTATACCTAAAAATTTTTAATGTTCCACTTGACAAATTGCAATTATTTGTGCTATATTATGAATGTCAAAGATGATAACTCGAAAAAAGGGGGATGAAACGATGAAAAAGAGAAGGAATTTCAAAGAGATCGACAGGGAAATTGAAATCAGAAAGGAAAGGATTCTTCAGAGCATTTATTCCCAGCCCGGTTTTTGAGATTGCAAGGAGGTGGGGGCACGATGAAAAAGAGAAAGAGCTTAGCGCAGATTGACAGGGAAATCGAATTGATTAAAGAGAAGGTAATGAAGAGAATGTTCAGCCAGCCAAGAGGTTTTTGATAGGGGAGTAGGAGGTGAAACCCTATGTTGGAAAGAAAGGAAAGAAGGATTCACTACAAAGAAATCGACAATAGACTCGAAAAAATAAAAATGGACTTACTCTCACAGATGCATTACAGATTCTGACCCGATAGAAAGAAAAGGCGCCCCCTTTGGGGCGCTTTTTCTTTTCTATTGATTCATATAAAAACAGGAGAATTGTTTCACTATGGAGCCAGTTGTTAACATTTAAAAAAGCATTGTTTTATGCGCATTTCAAAAAAAGAATACGTCGAGGTGGCTCCACTACGGAGCCAGCTGGTAACGATATATTTTGATAAAGAAATAGAAAAATACAGCCCTATTATTCTGGTAAGTCCCTTTCACACAACGGGGTTGTAATATGTTATGGAAGTATCAATTTGTTGGCATATAATTCTTACAGAAATATATGAGAAGGTAATATGTTAAAAAAAGTTTGCCGTGACAGCGTTCAGACACCTCGCTTCTATTTCGATAGTACCTCCTAGGTATTATCGAAAAACATAAATTCGACGGAGAAATGCGGTTTACAATTGCATTCTTTCCTCCGATAATACCTCCTGGGTACTATCGAACTCCAACTTTCTTGGTCGCGGAGTTTTACAAAGAATTCACAAATACCGAAATAAATGCGGTTAAAAAAATGTATTTTACCAGATAAAGCGTATAGTTTTTTCGGGAAAAGGTACTAAAACACATCACAAAGGACGGACGTTTTTTGTGAACTACCACGCCTTATAAAGACATGGCTTCCTGCTTCAACTTTGACTTATATAAGTCAAGGTCTTTTTTTGTAAAAATCGATAAATCGCAGGTTGTATGTAAAAAGACTCTTTTTATCAAGCTCGAGAATCCAGGAATCATGTATGAGTAAAGCAAAATATAAGAAGGAAATGAGGAACAGAGAACTTATTGGACTGAGAGCTACGGCATCTAAGAATCACTCTTCCATTCCGGGAGTATTAGAGGGTCAATACTTTGAAGAAGCAAAACATATGCGGGAATAGCTTCTATAGTAATATTTTTGTATGTTATGGTTCTTTGAAAGTCCCATGTAATTAAATATCTTTTTCGAACCACTTTGCCCGAAGGAAACTCTACGAACCCTTCCAGTTCCCTTACAGATATTTCGTTGACATCAGATACATATGTAATATTATAAAGGTCAATCTCTTTACCCTCACGGCATACAAAATCGATCTCTCTTTTTCCCGACCAATAGAAAACATCATCGTATATTGTCCTGAGGTAGAGATACACCACATTTTCAAGCAGTTTCCCACGGTCAGAAGTTAACGAACCATACATAGCATTACGAAGGCCAGTATCAACCATGTAATATTTAGAAGGTTTCCTTATGGCTCTCTTTATAGAATAATCAAAATGCCTTACTTCAAAACACATATAGGCTTCTTCAAGATATTGAATATAATTGGCAATAGTGGTTGTCGATGATTTCTCGCCAAATTCAGCTTCTATAACTTTTTGTAGCCCGCGTATTGATACCTTACAACCACTGTTTTGAGCTAGAAACAAAGAAATAAACTTGAGTATCTTCATATTTAACACATTGTAGTGCATAGAAATATCCTTAAACAGGAGGTCCTCCGCATATTGAGTGAGTATTCGCCTTGTTCTTTGTTCGTTTATGGGCCTTTTTAGTACCACTTCCGGGAAGCCACCGAACCTCATATATTCGGCAAGGAGTCCTTTGATGGCATTCTTGTTTTTTCTTATGTATATGTTATCTATGCTGTGCCCTTGATTTATGACCAGCTCTCTGAAACTAAATGGAAGAGTTTCGAATGCAACATGCCGACCTGTGAGCAAACCAGCAAGTTCAGAACTCATAAGTTTCGACGAAGAACCGGAGATAAAAACAGTATTATTGTGATGAGTATCAAGAAAAGTTCTTACCCACCTGTGCCAGTCCTTTACGTTTTGCACCTCATCAAGAAATAGAAAAAAATCTTCCCCGCTGTACACCTTTTCTCCGTATACTTCCAGAAGACGCTGAATAGTTGATGGGGTAAGTTCTAAGGATGATAAGGCATAATCTTCGAAGTTAATGTAAAGGCATTTCTCCGGTGTAATTTCCTTTATCAGATTCTGAATTATAAAATAAAGTAAAGTTGATTTTCCGGCTCTGCGGGGGCCCTGAATTACAATCGCTCCGTGATAATCCATAAAAGGCTTTATCCGTGAAAACACCGTTCTCGGAATTATGTTTAGTTGCTGGTTACCCCAGAGATTCCACCTTAATAAAACCTCGAAAAATTCTTCATTGTTCATCATGATCATCGGAAAAATTATACCATATGACCTGTGCTAAGGTCAATAATATAAATTTAAGACCTGTTTACAGGTCATATAGGCATCGACATGGAAATTTTTTTGAGGTTACCAAACAATACGAAAGGATCATTTCATACCTATCACAAATAGCTCATGTATTCTCCCGGATATTTAAGTATATTTGCGTTTCTTGTAAAGAACAGAAGAGATTCGTTCTCAATTAACTCAAAGTGCATAACTTGAGTATTGCCATTAAACACCTAAGCAAAAAGTACCTGTTTTCATTTCTGAGTTATCTATTTCTTATAGTGCTAAACTAATCAAGGGGCGATTAATATGCAAGCAAAAAAATTCGATCTCAATATCGAGAAAATCCTTGAGGACTGGGAAGTTTTTCATGCTATTAGAGAGGTCATAGCTAATGCAATAGATGAGCAAATTTTAACGAATACCGGAAACATTAGAATTTTTCAGGAGAAACCCAAAAAATTTATGTTTTTCGGTGGAAACAGCAGGAAAGGCAAATGGCATATTAGAGATTATGGACGAGGTATTAGATACGACCATCTTACTCAAAAAGAAAATGAGGAAAAATTAAGTAACCCGAATGTGATTGGTAAGTTTGGTATTGGTTTGAAAGATGCTTTGGCAACCTTTGATAGAAAAGGCGTAAAAGTATATATAAAATCAAAATACGGTGATATAACTATTGGCAAATCACAAAAGCACGATTTTGAAGATATACTAACACTACACGCTTATATCGTTCCACCGTCAGATCCCAACTTTACTGGAACTGAATTCATTTTGGAAAATGTTACAAAAGAAGATGTCGAAAAAGCCAAGAATCTATTTTTGATATTTTCTGGCGAGAGAGTAATTGAAAGAACGAAATTTGGCGAGGTACTTGAAAAGAATGGCAAAACGGCAAGAATCTATATTAATGGTGTAAAAGTAGCAGAAGAAGAGAATTTTATTTTCAGCTATAATATCACATCTCTTACGAAAAGGATTAGACAAGCACTCAATAGAGAAAGAACTAATGTTGGAAGAAGTGCTTACTCAGATAGGATTAAATCTATTTTACTGTCCTGTGGGAGCAAAGAAATAGCAGAATATCTTGTTGATGACTTTGAGAACTTCTCTTCAGGTGAAATGCACGATGAGCTTAATTGGATAGATGTGCAAGAGCACGCTGTTCGAATATTGAATGCTTCAGAAAAAGTACTATTTCTCACATCGTATGAATTAATGGAATATCCCGGTGTTGTTGATGAAGCCAAGAAAGGGAAATATAGAATAGTTGTGATTCCTGAAAACTTGAAAGAACGTATTGGAGGGCTGAAAGATTTTTCAGGAGGAATTGTTCGCGATTTTGAACAATTTTATAAAGAATATGAAGAAAGCTTTGAATACAAATTCGTTTCATTAAGTCAATTAACTGCTAATGAAAGAAAGGTTTTTAAAATGGCCGATGATATTTTTGACCTCATAGGAGGAAAGCCGAAAATAATTAAATCTATAAAGATCTCCGAAACGATAAAAAAGGAAATAGAATTTTTTGATGAAACTGCGGGCATTTGGGACTCAAAAAGTAGTTCCATCATAATAAAAAGAAACCAATTGAAAAGCCTTGAAAAATTTGCCGGAGTTCTTCTTCATGAAACCGCTCACGCTATAAGTGGTTATTCAGATATTTCAAGGGACTTCGAATTGCAATTAACCGAATTCTTGGGAATAATCGCCTCGAAAAAAGTGGAGAAGATTGTTTGATGCAAGAAGGTTCAAAGGACACAGAAAATTGACCCTCTACCCAAAACATGAGTCAAGAAAACCTACGCCATTATCGATTGCCGCGTTAAATAATAGCAGAGAGCTTTACATTAAATGCGTTTTCCATATGAAGTACTCGAGGGTGTAAAATCGTAATGGAATTAGGAGAGAAATGCGAAAAATCTATCGGGGGTAGATTAATAGGGGTGATGTTATGGAAGAAAACGCGAAGTTAGAGAAAAAAGCTCCGAGCCGCTTGCTGTTGATAGCCAAAATCTGGTCGGTAGTAGTTATTGCGATTGGTGTGTTTATATTTGCCGGTTATGCCGCTAACTTTTTTACAACGGGGGTAACAGACCCTTATGCAGCCGAGAATTATCCATTCATTGAAAACATCCCGCCTTTGTTCAGCTTTATATGTATTATCGGGCTTGCTTTAGCGTGGAAGTGGAAACTCGTGGGGGGGTTGATTGCCATCATTTTCAGCGCCGCAAATTATGTTATTTTTTTCATCCACTGGCCTTTAACTGAGAATATAAACTTCCTCTTTGCACCTTACGGAATAAACACCCTCTTGCTTATCCCGGGAATAATGTTTGTCCTTTGCTGGAGAAAAGCTCGAAAGCTTCAAAATAATTTGTGAAGAAAATCAGCCGCAAAATTTCAGTGACATTTTCATGTGTCTTATAGCTTTTATTTGTTAAGATATTTTCGCTGATTCAGGTAATTCCTGTATTCCTCCAAATTATCCATTCTTGTGATGGGAACATTGTTTTCTCCCAACAACTCTAAAAGTTCTTTTTCATATCTTGCCGCTGCACTTTTAAGGGCTTTAAGATTCAAAGGGTCATATGCTCGCAGGGGTTCGAGCTCAGAAAACCTTTCTATAACTTTGCGGTTTCCTATTTCGCCAAGGCAGTATTTAACTTCATCTTGAAGCGTTGCAGCAGCGCAAAAAGCGGTTTCGGGCTGATTATTATCACAGGCTGTTTCAATTTTCAGAAATGTCGATCGCAATTCTTCATAGAAATCCTTAAATACAGATTCAAAGGAATTTTTTGAACGAAATTTCTCCATTTCTTTTTCCAGTAATTCCGCGGTTCTACTGCACAATTTTTCGATAGCTTCTAACATTTCTTCTTTTGACCTGGCGTAAATAGCCTGATATACCAATTTTTCAAGCTCTTCGGGTTTGAGCGGTAATGAGAAGATCTCTTTGAAATTTTTCCCCCAGCCGCTTTTCAAATATGTCTGATTGATAAGCGCTATGCTTTGCAAAATGCTGGTTAAAGCGTGGAACACTTCTGTCCTCTGTTCTGAGATGCCTTTTGACTTTCTCAGGAAATATAGGTTTCGGTAAGTATCGCTGAATACTCGTTCGGCTTTATCCAGCATGGCCTTTCGCTTTTCTGGTGTTTGATACAATTGGATAATTTCCTGCAAAGATTCAAGGCGTTCTTTGTCTTCTTTGGAGCGAGCATAGAGGAGTTTGCAGTCAGCAATAACCGAGACAATATTCTCATCGAAATTTGCAATGCGCTCCGCCCGCTTCCAGGAAATAGAGAAGAAATCTATTCCGATTCCATCCAGAATAACGCAATCAGCCAACTCAAAACCGCGTTCGGTAGCAGGGATAAAGAAAAGGTCGAAATCTGAATTCGGATTTTGGGTTCCCCGGGCGTATGACCCGTAATAAGCGACGATTGATATATCTTCTGGATATTCCCTCTTTATGTGATCAACAAATAGCTCTGCCATTCTCATATAGTCCACCATTTAACCACCCCCATACTTCAAATATACACCACATTTATTAATCACAGATTTGGTGCATAATGGTTAGATGAATATGGATATAATGGATATGTAGAGTCATTGAGGCAATCTCAGCGCGAAGAAATCACAAAACTCTTGAGAAGGTGAAATTAATTTGGGGATAAAGACCGTTCTATCAAAAAGCGATTTTATAAAACTTCTCTCTGGCTATAGTTTGGGAGAACTGGTTCGATTTGAACCCATTATAACCGGAACGGTTCAGACAAACTATTATCTGGAAACAACAACAGGAAGATATATCCTCAGATACTATGAATGCAGATCAGAGGCTTCGGTTAAATTTGAAGTGAATTTGCTGAATTACTTAAGGAAAAGGGATTATCCGTGCCCTGCTGTTTATAAGGACAAACACGGCAGATACGTGAACCCGCATAATGGAAAGCCATATGTCCTTTTCGAATTCATTCAGGGAACTCATATAGAAAACCCGTCTGTTGAGCAGCAAAAGCAACTTATAAAACTGGTTGCAAAGCTTCATAAGCTCACCAGAAATTACAGGCCTTCTTATAGAACTGCCCGCTGGAATTACGGAGTAAATCTATGCAAGGAACTAGCATATCAAAAGGCAAAAGAGATAAACACTATTAATTCATGGAAAAAACTGAAGTGGTTAGAGGATGAACTTGAAAAACTCCAATTACCAAAATCATTGCCAAAGGGGATTTGCCACTGCGATTTTCATTTTTCCAACATACTTTTCGAAGACGGAGAAATTCAAGCCATTCTTGATTTTGATGATGCAAATTACACTTATCTTCTTCTTGACCTCGCTTTTCTTATTGAGCCGTTCATACCTGAGTTCAAATGGAACAGCTGGCAGAGCTTTGGAAAAACCGATTCTATACTTGATTTCACGAGTGCGAGAGAAACCGTTGCGGAATATATGAAGCACAGGCAGCTGAACAACAACGAAATAAGGCATCTATTCGATGTGTATAAGTTGAGTGTTCTGATAGACTGCCTCTGGTATTTTGAAAGGGGAAAGGCGGAAGATTTTTACGAGAAAAGAAAAATCGATGCCTTAAATAGATTTGGAAGGGATAGTTTTTTCAGGGAAATATTTGACGAGAATTAGTCGAGAAGGCGAGAGTCAGCCCGAGAATCCGAGAAATGGTGACCGAGAAGGCGAGAGCTGCTTTGTAGCGGCTAAGCACGCTGCGCGTGGCTATGACTGGCTACGCCAGTGCTATGAACTCCTTCGGAGTTGCCACGACCAGCTCTGCTGGTGTTTAGAAGTTCTCTCGGACTCTCGGATCTCGTTCCATTCTCGCTCTCTCGTCCTCTCGATGTTTTTTTTCTACCGTAGGCACATGTCAACTGCAAAGCAGTTCGAGACGTAATCACCCCCTAAAGAAATAGGACAGGGAATAACGAGGTGATAGTATGAAAGAAAAGGGGGTGAAGGGATGAGAAGCAGGGGACAATATTCAAAGGAATTGAAGCTAAAAGTGGTAAGAGAATACGAAGAGCCACAACC
>NZ_JFHK01000014.1 GCF_001636545.1 Kosmotoga arenicorallina S304
CATTATTGGGGGTCAGACCGATAACTAGTTTTTTTATTATTCTCGTTACTCGTGACTCGTGACTCGGTTTTTATCATTCTAGCAACTCAATACTTAAATCACAAAAGGAGTAAAGTTAATGTCATTCAAGGAACTGGACCTCTGGGAAAAGAGCATTGAATTAGTAACCGACATATATTCATTGACAAAGAAATTCCCGAAAAGTGAAATCTATGGCCTGACAATGCAGATGCGCCGCGCAGCGGTTTCAATCCCATCAAATATAGCTGAAGGAAACGGTAGGGGAAGTTCAAAAGAATTTATTCAATTTCTTATTGTTTCGAGAGGATCTTTAACTGAATTGATGACTCAAGTGGAAATATCAAAAAGATTGGGGTTTATTCCCAAAGATGAAAGCAAAGATCTATTGGAAAAAATGGAAAGAATAATGATGATGCTTAACAAACTAATCACAACACTTCGTTCAAAACTTAATTCTTAGTTATTCCGTGAACTGTTGCTTAGTTTTATTTATTCTCGTAACTCACAACTCGCGACTCGTGACTCGGTTTTTATCATTCTCGTAACTCGTTACTCGGTTCTCTTGTTCTTGAATCTCGTTACTCGAATCTCGTTACTCGTAACTCGTGACTAAAAACACCCCCGAAAGGAGCTTTATGCAAAGATTACGCACCTCCAAATATTCGTTAGCGTTAATGTACATAATAACCCTATACATAATACAATCGACAATAGTCGATTGGACTCCCGGTTTGCTCTTTCAGGCAACCATATTAAACATAGCCCTTCTATTAGGCATCTACGCCTTCCGAGGATTCGATAATTCCAATCTCCAATCATTAAATTCAAGTCTTGTCTCATATTCAATTGGCTCTTTTATCGGTGCCCTTTTTTCCCTGATGTTCGTAGCCTTTTTCAAAACAAAACTTCCAAAAGAAATTTTCATAACATCCCTGGCACTTTCGGGTATAATTTTCCCCATAATCTCCACTTACACAATGAGAAAAGTGCTATCTTTGATTCCTCCAAAACGCTATCTTATTATTGGAAAAGAATCAGAAATAGGAGAAATCATTCGAGAAGTCGAAAAAGCTTCCATGGGAAAAGTAAAAGTCTATGGATATATGAACCCCTCTTCCGTTGCTCTTGAACAGGCTCTTTCACTGAGCCTTTTTGACAGCATCCTTGTAGCAGACCAAAAACTCTCCAGAACAGTAGAATTTGTCCTTGAAAACGCACACCAGAAAGGCAAATCAGTAGAGTTCCTTCCCCTGATAGTTGAACAAACCCTGAAAAGAATCCCCATTGAACTGATAGATAAATTCAAGGAATATTATGAAATTCAATTCAGTTCAGTGCGAGAAACTCCTTCAAAAAGAATTTTAGACCTATTCATTTCAATAATAGCTATGATTATTCTTTCCCCTGTGTATTTGGTAATATATCTATCAATACTCTTAGATG
Source organism: Kosmotoga arenicorallina S304 (assembly GCF_001636545.1). GTDB lineage: Bacteria > Thermotogota > Thermotogae > Petrotogales > Kosmotogaceae > Kosmotoga_B > Kosmotoga_B arenicorallina. The sequence continues at coordinate 1,465 of NZ_JFHK01000014.1, forward strand.
ATGGGTTACCAATCATTTTCAAGCAAATGCGTGTCGGACTGAATGGCAATAACTTCATCATGCACAAATTCAGGTCAATGAAAAAAGATGCGGAATCAACAGGAGCTAAATACGCTACCCAACAGGAAAATAACGTAACAAAAATCGGAAAATTAATGAGACCGATCAGATTGGATGAAATCCCGCAATTTTATGATATATTGATAGGAAAGATGTCTTTCGTTGGTCCAAGACCAGAACAACCTGAATTTGCCAAAGAATTGGCAGAAGTTCTACCATACTATAACTACCGCCATAAACTAAAACCCGGACTCACCGGTTGGGCTCAAACGAATTACAAATACGCCGCAACAATAGAAGAACAAGCAAAAAAACTAAGCTATGATCTTTACTATATAAAAAACAGATCATTACTGCTCGATCTTCAGATAATTCTTAGAACATTTGAAACGGTTGTGTTTAGGAAAGGGGCTAAGTAACAGTGAATGTGCTACTAATAAATAACTATTTTCCGCCTGAAATAGGTGCAGCATCGCATCTTTTTTATTATCTAGGAAAAGAACTCGCAAAACGTGGGCATAAAGTTTATGTATTAACGGGTGTTCCAAGATACAACGTTTCTTATGAAGAGTATAAACACTTTACAAAAAATATGGACAAAATCACCCATGAAGTCATTGACGGAATGAATGTTTTTAGGGTAAAACTTCCGTTTGTTGAAAGATCGAAAAAAATTAGAAGGGGTTTAGAGCATTTCGAGATAGCAAATAAACTTCTAAGAGCTGGAAAGAAGATTCTAAAAAATAAAAGCATAGATGTTAGTCTCACATACTCGCCACCACTTACCCTCTATAAAACCGCATACAAATTAGGAAAACAATATAATTTTCCAAGTATTTTAAATGTTCAGGATTTATTTCCTCAAGCTGCTATTGATCTTGGAATAATGAAGAGCAAAGCTATCATTTCCTTTTTTAAAAGGTTAGAAAAAAGAGCTTATGAAAAATCTAATCTCATAACCGTTCACTCTGAGACCAATGCAAAGTACGTAGAAAAAATAGTCAATAGTGAAAAAGTGTTGGTTTTCGAAAACTGGATAGACATCAATTTAATTATGCCAGGGGAGAAAAGAAACAAGTTTTCTGAAGAGAATAACTTATACGATAAATTCATTATCTCTTTTGCAGGCACTTTGGGCTATTCTCAGGATGTTGAGGTAATATTGAATGCTGCAGAAATAACAAAAAATCACGATATATACTATTTGATAGTTGGAGATGGAGTTAAATATGAACAACTTAAATTGGAAAAAGTAAAAAGAAATCTGAGAAAGATTATTCTTTTACCCCCTGTTCCTAAAGAAATATATCCTCTTGTTCTCCATACTTCAGATATATCTTTAGCAACACTAACAAAAGATGTTCGCACCCCTGTTGTTCCCTCAAAAATACTTAGTATTATGTCGGCAGGCATTCCTGTAATAGCCACAATGAATTTGGATGGAGATGCTCCAAAATTGATTGAAAAAGCTAAAGCTGGATATGTTTTGCCCGCTGGAGACGCCAAAGGTTTGGCTGAAAAAATCCTCGAATTATATAATAATCCTGACCTTAGAAAAAAACTAGGAAAAAACGGAAGAGAATATGTAGAAAAAAATCTTTCAGTTCAAGTAGCCGCAGATAAATACGAGGAGATATTCAAAAGAGTAATAAACGAATATAAAAGGAGGAATAAAAATGGCTGATTACCTCAATTATTATTCAGGCAAAAGAGTCTTAGTGACGGGAGGAGCCGGTGCTGTTGGTTCACAACTGACAAAGAGATTACTCGAACTCGGAGCTTTCGTTATAGTCATAGATAACCTCTCTTCAGGTTATACCTGGAACCTACCTCAAGATACCAAAAATCTTCTTTTTGTTGAGGGCGATATAACAAATGATATCGACCTTAAAAGAGTCTTTGGTGAAGAACCTGAGATAATATTCCATTTGGCTGCCTTTTTCGCCAATCAAAACTCGGTCGATTACCCAGAAAAAGATTTGTGGACAAACGGTTTTGGCACCTTAAAACTCTTAGAATACACGAAACTCTATGGAAAAATTGAACGATTTGTTTATGCGTCCTCTGGTTGTTCAATTTATCCAAGCGATGCTCCAATGCCATATAAAGAAAGTTTACCACCATCAATGGATATGAGTACACCATACCAAATCACTAAAATGCTCGGGGAACTCTATGGAAATTTCTTCTATAAAATGTACGATGTTCACATAGCCAAAGCACGGTTCTTCAATAGCTATGGACCAGGTGAAGTTCCAGGTCAGTATAGAAATGTCATACCCAACTTTATATATTGGGCAATGAATAAGCAACCTCTTCCAATAACTGGAACCGGAGAAGAAACAAGAGATTTTACCTATGTTGGTGACATTGTCGATGGATTGCTAAGAATGGGATACTTTAAAGAGGCTATTGGAGAAGCATTTAATTTAGCCGCTGGAAGGGAAATAAAAATACAGTATTTGGCAGAAACAATTAACCGTTTAACAGGAAACGATGCAGGTATTATCTATACTCAAAGAAGAAAATGGGATACGAAACCAAGGCTTTTAGCTTCAAATGAGAAAGCTAAGAGAATTTTGGGATTTAAGCCAGATCCTGATTTTGAAAAAGGTCTCATAAAAGCCATAGAGTGGTTCAAAGATAACTGGGAGAATATCAAAGTAGCGGCAAAATTTGGGCCCGGGATATCTTCAGCCGTAAGAGGAGTGAAATAAATTGAAGCAGGTAATGCAAAATTATCGAACAGGAAAACTCGAACTAGCTGATGTCCCATATCCAGCATGCAAAAGTGGAGGCGTGATAGTAAAAAATGTTGCTTCTGCGATAAGTTTAGGGACAGAGAAACTCATGCTTTCAACTGCCAAGAAGAGTCTTTTGAAAAAAGCTTTAGATCGTCCAGATCTTGTAAGAAAAGTTATAAACATGGCAAAAACCGAGGGACTAGCTGAAGCATATAGACAAGCCATGAATCGCTTAGATGACCCTGTACCACTTGGATACTCTTGTGCAGGAATAGTAGAAGAAGTGGGAGCAGATGTTTTAGGTATTCAAAAAGGAGATAAAGTTGCCTGCTTTGGTAGCGGCTATGCTTCCCATGCTGAGTTTGTTTGGGTTCCCAAAAACCTAATTGTCAGAATTCCGGATGGTCTATCTTTTGAAGAAGCATCTTTTGTTGGTATTGGTGCGATTTCCCTTCATGCAATCAGAATGGCTGACGTCTCTATCGGTGAAAGAGTTGCTGTTATCGGTCTGGGACTTCTTGGACTGATTGCTGTACAAATTCTAAAAAGTTTGAATTGTAAGGTACTTGGAGTTGATATTAACGATAGTCGCCTAGCTCTTGCAAAGGAATTTGGTTGTGACAACGTTGTAAATGCCTCCGATAGAGCAGCAGTAATTCAAGCAGCCAAAGATATCTCAGATGGTTATGGTGTCGATAATGTACTTGTATATGCTTCATCAGGTGGAAAAGATTCTGTTAGTATGTACGCGGAAATGGCTCGTAATCGTGGGAAAATAGTAATTCCTGGGGTTGTAGATATGGAAGTTCCCAGAAAGGATTTCTTCGAAAAAGAACTTCAACTCGTGGTTACACGTGCTGCGGGACCCGGAATTTTTGATGACAACTACGAATTAAAAGGAAGAGATTATCCCATTGGATACATACGCTGGAGTGAACAGCGAAATATGCAAGCCTTTCTAGAATTAGTTGCATCTGGAAAGGTATCAGTAAAAAAGTTAATTAGTCACAGATTCAAATTTTCTGAGGCTGAAAATGCCTATGATTTGATTATCAGTGGCAGAGAAAAGATATTAGGAGCGGTTTTCCAATATGAGAATTCAGAGAGCACCAATAATCGTGAAAAAATCAAAGTTATCAAAAATTTGACTATTCAAAAATCAAAAAACAAAAAACAGGCAGTCATTGGGTTAATTGGCGCCGGACTATTTACTAAGACAACGTTATTACCAATTCTATCAAAAATGGAAAATGTGAGACTTAAATGGTTGGCAACTACAACTGGCGTTTCGGCCAATCATAATGGCAGAAAATTCGGAATCGAAAAAATCACAACCGATTATAGAAACATTCTTTCTGATGAAGAAGTCGACGCTGTCATGGTGCTTACCCGCCATAATAGCCATTCGAAATTTGTTATCGAGGCTTTGGATGCGGGAAAACATGTGTATGTAGAGAAACCACTAGCAATCACAATGGAACAATTGAAAGCAATCGATGAAGCTCACTCAAGAAATCCAGATAGATTTATTATGGTTGGTTTTAATAGGCGCTTTTCTCCTCATGCTACTTTCATAAGAAAGCATTTTGAAAATGCTAATGGTCCTTTTGTTGTAACCTGTCGCGTAAATGCCGGTTATGCTGACAAATCTTCTTGGGTGTTAAATCCAGAAAGTGGCGGGGGAAGAATAGTGGGCGAAGCTTGTCACTTTATAGACCTTATTGAATATTTAACAGGCGAACTTCCAGTTTCGGTTTCCGTTGAAACAATAGACAAGAAAAATGGCTACTTCAAAAGCGATAATGTAGTCATTACAATGAAAATGAATAACGGATCAATCGGAACAATTATCTATTATGCAAACGGCCATAAACGTTTTCCAAGAGAATATGTAGAGATATCTGGAAACGGGATGGTAGGAGCCATTGAGAATTTTGTTAGGTCAAGCCTCGTCAAGGGAACAAAGATTTTAAAGAAAAAAACCTTAGGAGTTGACAGAGGGCACAAAGCAGAGATGGGCACTTTCATTGAAGCCTGTATTTACAACTCTCTCCAAATTCCTTATGAAGAGATTAGAGCTACAACTTTGGCAAGCATAATTGGAGAGTCTTTACCGTCTGTACGTACTAAATTGTCAGGAAACTAGTTGATTCATCTATATGATAATTAGCTGAAGTGCTAATTTGATTTAAATATTGATAAAAGCCAACAGAGCAAATAATTACTACTAAAATTTGTTATCAATGGTATGCAAACTTTCTATTAGTACAAACCAATCCGGTTGCTGGAGGCGCAGAAACAATGTTTCTTTGAAGGTTGTGAAGATAATAGAGAGTTATATAATTAACCGGGTAACTTGGTACAAAGGAGTATAGTAAAAAGATGAAGAAGTTGATGATAGGCCCATTTCCACCACCAATACATGGAATGTCCATAGCAAATAATATGTTATTCAATGGGATGAAAAACAAGCATGAGGTTGAGGTACTCAACACTAATACGGAAAAGCGATTGGGAAATCTAAGTAAACAAGGTAGACTTACATATAGCAAGGCTTTTAGATCTTTATCACAAATTCTGTCTGGCACTACAAAGATTCTGTTAGGAAAAAGGTATGATATTGTCTATATGACGCCTAGTCAAACTATCGGAGGATATCTAAAGTATGTACCTTTTATGTGGGCGGCAAAAATAAGACAAATCCCTTACGTGATTCACATTCATGGTGGTTATTTTAGAAAAATGTACAATAGCACTTCCGGTTGGAAACAAAAGGTAATCGATAAAAGCCTGAATGGATTAGCTGGAGCAGTAGTTTTAGGTCCTTCTTTGCTCTATATATTCGAAGGCTTGATACCAAACGAAAAGATTTTCGTCTGTGAAAATGGTGTTGAGGATGAAATCTTCGCCACAGAAGAAGAGATTAATAATAAAATAGAACGATGGAAAAATGATGATACGATAAGAATCGTATACTTAAGCAACCTCATGAAAGCGAAAGGAATTTTAAATCTACTGGAGGCAGTAAAAATCCTTACAAACGAAGGCAAAAAAGTTCACTTGGATGTTACTAGTGCCATTAAGTTAGAAATAAAGCTTGAAGGCAGAATGTTTTTTCAAAGTTTGGAATAATGTTTTTTATAGGGCGTCGCGAAAATACGGGCTTCCTAGATTTTAAAGGTAGTACCAATGAAATAATCAAGATAAAAAAAGAGATCCAAATAAAAGTACAACAAGAATTTACAAAAAGCGATATTGTAAAGATTATCTAGTAGTTTGATACAATCAAGATTTTACTGAATATTGGTCTTGACTTTTTTCTCGAAACTCGAGACTTGTTTGATAATATAAGATTTGGCCATTTCGACATATAACCTCTGTGTTATGCTCAATGTCTTGAACAAGCGTCTTCACAGAAAAGGGTTATATTATTGGTTGTTACCGATTTTCGAGCACCCTAAATAATTGATTTTTATAAAAAGATCGTAACAAACAATTTTTCAATAATTTTAAAAATAGGTGATGTTTATGGATAAATTTGAAAAGTATTATACTTATCTAATGTCTTTTATTATTTGGATAATTATTTCGGGCTGGTCTATTGTACTCTACATAGCAAGAATTTCTGGGTTGTGGTTTGATAATATGGTTGGTGTGATGATTATTTTGGCTGCAGTTTCGGGTATCTTCCTTGCAATTAGCCAAACAAAGCCAAAGGTTTTAAGCTCAGTTTTTATCTTATTTCTTCTATATATAATTGTATCAACTATCTCGTTCATAACTACAAGTGCATTTGGAACAAATTATTGGACGATGAAAGTATCTATATTTTATGTAAATGTATTTCTCGTAGGAATATTTGCATTGTTTATTTCACAATATTTTTTTGACGAAAGAATAATAGGATACTTATCATTTATAAGTATTATAATAACAATGCTTTTTTCTTATGAGAGTACTCTCAAAATAACATATGCTAGTTATTCACGAGTTGGTTCTGAAGGGAATCCAATCGCATTATCGTATTCTGTTGCATTTAGTTTTGCTTTTTTGGCTTGGGAATGCTTGGTCCATAGAAATCTTATGTTGTTTCTATTCATAGGATTATTAGGTAGCTTAAGTGTATTTATTCTTGGTACAAGACAAACAGTTTTCGCATATATTTTTCAAATTATAATTCTCTACTTTGCATATTTTAAGAAGAAAAGAATAGCTTCGAAAAAATTTCATATAATAAGTAGCAAGAAAACCTCGTATGATGCCAGAAAATTATTTTTGAATCTGTTTATTATCGTAATGCTAATTTTTGCCTGCTTCGTTTTTTACAACATGAAGGAAATTAGTGAAACGATAAACTTAATGTGGAGTTCTTCAATACAAAGATGGAATGTGTTCGTTAATGAGGGATACTCTGATTCGGGAAGAATTTTCTTTAACAGAGTTGCACTCGACACATGGGTTAACTCACCATTTTTAGGCAGTTTTGCATACGAAAATCAAGGGCGCTGGGCTCATCAATTAGTTATAGATTTATTATCACAAGTAGGATTGTTGGGAACGATGGTATTTACAATATTGTGGATCATTGCTTTATATAAGGCAGTACTTTGCATTTTTTCCAAAAAGATCTTCGAAACTACTAAAATATTTATTGCTTCTGTATTAATTTCGATGACAATGATCTCATTAACTGCGGCAACAACTTTAACTAGTGCGAATTTTATATTCTGTTTGATCTATATTGCTAATTCCAGCCTCGAGAACTAGATGCACAAGTATATATGGTTATAAAGATCTATACTGCTTCCCTGAAGAAT
>NZ_JFHK01000015.1 GCF_001636545.1 Kosmotoga arenicorallina S304
CAAGTCCTTCTATATCCAAAAAGAGGTTTACAATATCTTTGTTTATCCTGTGAAGAGGCAATTCTCTTACTCTCCTGGATATAGTCTGGAATGGAGGTATGTTTTTCAAGTCCAGGAGTTCCATGTATTTGGGATTCTTTTCTAAAAAGTCCTTTGCCCTGCGATATGAGACATCGCATAGCTTCAATAAAATGGAAACTTTCAAGATGCTCTTGTCGGAATAAGCCTTTCTTCTACCTCTGCCTTGTTTGTTAACGAAGTTAGAAGGCAAAAGCTTGTCTAAGTACTCAATAATCTTTACAATATCGCTTTTTGTAAGTTCTTGTGGTACCATTTATTTGGGCCTCCTTTCTTATGTTGGGATATTTCAATGGTACCACCATTGGAATTTGGGAGGCCCACTTTTTTCGCGACACCCTAATATGTACAGAGTAAGAATTATAGTTGATTTCGACGCTTCCGACCGTTCAGTAATAAGCAAGGCGATAGAGAAGTTCAAAGTGAAAGGCGCTAAAGTGATTAAATACTCCGTTGAATCCGGAAAATGGGGTTATGATTTCATGGATGCTAATATACTTGTAAAGGACCTTGGGCATCTAACATCAATAATGGAAAGCCTGCGAGCCATAAAAGGGGTCAAAAGAGTGGAGAGAGTTGGAGGTGCTGTATGAGGGCAGTAGTCCAGAGAGTTAGTGAAGCTTCGGTAAAGGTTGATGGAAAAATTGCAGGAAAAATTGGACACGGGATATTGCTGTTGCTTGGCGTTCAGGATGGAGACACTGATAAAGACCTCCAGTGGATGCTTGACAAGGTGTTGAATCTTCGGATCTTTGAAGATGAACAGGGAAAAATGAATCTTTCCTTGAAAGATGTACAGGGGCAGCTGTTGGTTGTTTCGCAATTTACCCTTCTGGGTGATGCTCGCAAAGGAAGAAGGCCTTCTTTTACCGAAGCTGCTTCACCGGAACTGGCAAAAACGTATTTTGAAAAGTTCATAGATCTGGCTTCAAGAGAAGTCGGGGTAGAAGCTGGTGTTTTTCAGGAGCATATGGAAGTCCAGCTTGTTAACGATGGACCGGTGACAATTCTTCTTGATTCAAATAAGTTGTTTTAATTTCCCATAGGAGGTGCATTTTGTGAAAAAGCTTGGTCTTATCCTTACAATTGTGCTGGTTTTGGTTGGAGCTCTTGTTATTTCTGATAACGCCTCAGGACCGGCTAACCCGGCCAAGATTGTCTATCTTGACATTCAAAAAGTGCTGGAATCAACTGAAGAATGGCAGGACTTAAACAAGAGCTATCAGGAAGATTTTGCCTTTTACCAGAAGCAGCTGGATAACCTGACAAAGGAATATCAGGATATGGTAAAATCCGGGGCAAGTAGCACAGCACTCGCTACAAAGCAGCAAGAAATACTCACGAAAAAGGCACAGTACGAACAGACGCTCCAGCAGACATACAATTCGAAAACTCAGGTAATATTAGATCAGATCAAAAAGAGAATAGAAGACTATGCCTCATTCTATGATTATGACCTGATTCTTTCAAAAGATTCTGTTGTTTATGGCAATGGGACATATGATATAACCGATATGGTTATTGAATACCTGAAAGGATTCTAATGTGTGAGTGCAGTTCTCGAATGTATAGGGCTTTATAAGAACTTTGGCAAGAGGCAGGTATTAAGAGACGTTTCTATAAAGGCACAGTCCGGGCAGGTGGTTGGTATCCTCGGTCCCAATGGAGCGGGGAAAACCACCGCCTTTAAATCAATTCTTGGTATTGTGATACCTGACAAAGGTGAGATCTTTTTGAACGATGAAAGAATAACCCACCTCCCGATACATGAAAGAGCAAAGCGGGGTATCGCCTATCTACCACAGGAAAGCTCTATTTTCAGAGGCCTTGCTGTCAAGGAGAACCTTGAGGTTATACTCAGATTAAATGGTAAAAGCGGAGCAGAGCTAAAAGAGATTTCCGAAAGGTTGATGGATGATTTCGGTATCGCACACCTGAAAGATCAACAGGCCGATCTCATTTCCGGTGGTGAGAAGAGAAGGTTGGAATTCGCCAGGACACTCACACTTTTGCCTCATTTCATTCTTCTTGACGAACCCTTTGTTGGAATTGACCCCATTACGGTTAAGGATATCCAGAAAATGATCTTAAAGCTCAAAGAACGCTCAATAGGCGTTATCGTAACTGACCACGATGTGAACAGCTTGAGAAAGGTTGTAGATGTTCTTTATGTTCTGAACAAAGGCGAAGTAATCGCTTCAGGACTACCCGGGGAAGTACTCAGAGATCCAAAGGTAATAGAAAATTATCTCGGGGCTGATTGATACAATGAAAATTGCAGTGATCGGATATTCAGGTAATTTGGAGAATTCATCTATAAAGAGGGTATCAAATACCTGCGTGTCCCTTGGAAGACTTATCGCACAAAGAGGGCATATTCTCCTCACCGGCGGGCGCGATGGGGTTATGGAACTGGTTTCCAGAGGAGCAAGGCAAGCCGGGGGAGAGGTAATCGGCATACTTCCCTTTGACGAAGCTGGAAATGAATACAACAATTTGAATATAAATACGGGTATGGATTACCTGATGAGATCTCTTGTTCTTGTAAGGTCAGCCGATTTGGTAATTGCTATAGGTGGCGAGGTTGGTACGCTCTATGAAATCATCTCAGCTTATGCTTACGGAAAGACCGTTGTTCTGCTTCAGGGCACAGGAGGCTGGACAGACAGAATAATTCCCTGCCTGATAGATGGCAAGTTTCTCGATAACAGGCGCATTGTAGAGGTATTCAAAATATCAGCCCTTGAGCAATTAGATGAATTTTTGTGATAAATGGAGGGAAAAGAATGATTAAATGCAGATTTGCGCCAAGTCCAACTGGACACATGCATGTGGGTGGAGTGAGAACCGCCCTCTTTAACTGGTTATTTGCAAAAAGCCAGGGTGGAAAAATGGTGCTGCGTATAGAAGATACAGACACGGAACGTTCCACACGCGAATCGGAAGAACAGATAATCAATTCCTTACGCTGGTGTGGTTTGAACTGGGATGAAGGCCCTGATATTGGCGGTCCTCATGGCCCATACCGTCAGAGCGAGCGAACAGAACAGGGAATCTACAACGACATAGCTGAGCGCCTTATCAAAAGTGGTCATGCTTATTATGCAATATATAAAGCCGATGATCCCAAGACCGTAGTATCCACCTCTGCCGAACGCCCTCAGCAGAAAAAGGGATACACTTACACTATCAAATTCAAAGTCCCGGATAATTCGGATATCATTTTCAAAGACCTGTTAAAGGGCGAAATGAAATTTTCCAGTGATGCCTTTGACGACTTCGTGATAGTCAAGTCCAACGGATTTCCAACATATAACTTTGCCGTGGTTGTAGATGACCATATGATGGAAATAAATCATGTTCTGCGTGGCGAAGATCACCTTTCAAATACGCCAAAGCAGATAATGATATATGAAGCGTTGGGTTGGGAGCCTCCTAAATTCATGCATATACCGCTGATCCTGGGGCATGACAGAAGCCCGCTCTCAAAAAGGCACGGACATACCAGCGTAGATCATTTCAGGCGTGAAGGTTATCTCAGCAAAGCCCTGATGAATTATCTTGCCCTTCTTGGCTGGAGCGTGGATCAGGAGATCTTCGACTACACTGAGAAACTGAAAGATTTCTCTCCTGCTTCAATTTCAAACAAAGCTGTGATTTTTGATTACGAAAAGCTTGAATGGATAAATGGCAAGCATCTGCGCATGCTAGATATAAATGAGCTTGTATCACAATTTGAATTGTGGCTTCGTTATACGGGAAAAACGGACATAATGGAATCCTTCGTCGAAAACACCGGGTATACTAAGGAAGTGCTTAAAATCTGCAGGGAAAAGATAAACACTCTTGCCCAGTTATACGATTTTTCGATGCCCTTTTTCACCGAAGAGCCGGAATATGATGCCATGTATGTGAGCAAATATCTTGCAAAGGAATGGTCGCTGGAGCTCCTTTCAGAAGCGATGAGAAAGTTTGAGGATAACCCGGACTGGAGCGTTGAAGGTGTCGAAAAGTTGGTAAGAGAACTCGCAGAACTGAAAATCACTTCAAAAAAGAACACTTTCCAGACCCTTCGTGGTGCTGTGACTGGAAGACTGGTAACCCCGGGGCTCTTTGAGACCATCGCGGTTCTCGGAAAAGACAGGACACTTGAAAGACTCGAAATAACATTACAGCTTGCAGAGAGTTTAAGGGATGAAGAGGAAGAATGAAGGTGCGATTTTAGTTGAAACACTCCTGATGTTTCTTGCCTCAGGCGTCATAGCAATTTCCCTGCTGGGTGTAGTGGTGAATTACATGCGAATGGAAAGCAGGTTTTACAACACCATTCGTTACACAAATGCCATCAGCAGGGCTTTTGGGTTGATAGATAACGATATCAAGCTGTTGAAGAAGTTGAAAAAATGCGAAAGCAATCTTCTGGACTTTCAGATTGAAAGCGGAAAGCATATAAAGAACATTAAATACTATTTTGATGGGAAAATTTTGAAACGCGTGGCTAAAGAAAATAAAGGAAGATCCGGTACAAACAAAGTAGTCGAATTACGTAAGGGTGGCAGCTTTGAAAACAACGATGGGTTGCTCACAATCAAGCTTGATGATTTCTCTATTACATACAATTTGAGGAGTGATTGAAGTGACGAAAGACATAAAGAAAGTGTTGGACAGCATCCAGAGTGAAATTGAGGGAAGAGAAGAATACAACGTAAAGGAAATGCTGCAATCGCCATCGGCCTTTATACGTTCAAAAGCAATAAAGGAGCTCTCTGCCTCAAATATTTCAGTTGACCGCCAGCAGCTTGAAAGCTTCCTTGAGGATCCTTCATACAGCGTGAGAAAAGCCGCGGTAGAGTTGCTTGGAAAACGCGGGATTGATGATGAGTTACTGGTATCGATGCTAGATGACCCCAATGAGACTGTAAGATCTACAGCGGTCAAATACCTCACCGAGTTAGGTTTATTGACAGAAGAATTAACTGAAAAAATATCCAAAGATCCATCATCAAAAGTGAGGAAGGCACTTGTCGAAGGTCTTATCGACCAGGGAGCAGAGCTGGAAGAATTGAAAGCCTTTGAAAATGACCCGGGCAATGATATAAGGGAGATATTAAAGGTTTTCATGGGACAGGTCCCCCTTGAAGAAACAGAATTGCTCCTGCTTCCAAAAAGACTCCAAAAAATTGCCCTTGCTTCGGCAGTGAAGGTAAAGGATACCCGGGCAATGAATCTTCTCGTTGAAAAGGTAAAGACCTTTAACACTCCTACGCTCAAAGCAATTGCCATCGAATATCTGGGAACCTTCCCGGAAGAAATAGCTAAAGACACCCTGATGAATTTTGTGAAATCCGATGACAAAACAGTGTCAATTGCAGCAGTAAAAACCTATGGGAAGGCCTTTGGTTATGGAAGCGAATTGCTTCCCTATGCTGAAAGCTTCGTCCGGGATCCTGATGAAGAGAAAAGAATAATTGGAGCCCAGATACTCAAAAGGCTCATGGAACCTTCAACAGTAGACCTGTTAAGGGAAAATCTCAACGACCCGTCTGACAGGGTGCGTTCTGTAATAATAGAGGCACTGGGAAACATGCTAGATTATTCCCTGGAAGAAGTTGTTGATAGATCATTGGCTTCTACATCAACAAGATTGAAAAAGGCTGCACTGAGAGCCACGAAAAAATTGAAATTGACGAGTGTGGAAAGCGGTGTAGTCAACATTTTAGGAAGCATAAAAGAGGAAAATTCCCTCCGCATTCTTGCGGTCTCTGTTGCTGGTTATTTGAAATATGAGTCAGCAATACCTCAACTTGCAAGAATTATACAAACCCCGGAAGCATCCGGTAAGCTTAGACTGGCGGCTGCCAGGGCTCTGGCGCGCATTGCTCCGCAGCAATTGCTAGAACTCTTCGGTATCAGTTGATAATGATACTCAATATTATGAGAAAGCTCATAAGCGCAAAGAGCTTTTCGCCGAGACCGAATTTTTCCTTTGAACATCTTACTCTTTCATAACGGCCGTAGTATCGCATATCCATTGCTACAGCCAGTTCCTCTGACTTGCGCAGCGCAAGCACAACAAGGGGAATGATAACCGATAGTGATGATTTCAGCCTTTTGAACAGATTTTTACTTTCAAAATCTGCTCCCCTAGCCTTTTGAGAGAGCACAATATTCTCCATCTCCTGAGACAATATCGGAATAAATCGCAAAGCTATGGAAAAAACCAGCCCCGTATCAGCGGATAATTTTTTTGGAAACCTAAATTTAAACATAAGGCTTTCTATTGCCTTTGCGATGGATAAAGGTTGGGTTGTATAAGACAGCAGTGCGCTGTACAAAATCGCTCCAATTATCCTCGCACTGTAGCTGAAAGCCCCCATAACTCCTTCAAGGGTAATACTTAGCTTTCCTATAGATAGTAAAATTCTGCCAGGTGTAAAGAAAAGTTGAAAGACAAAGATCATTAGCAACAGAAGCCAGATACTCCGGATGACCCTCAAATACTGCTTCAACTGGATATTGCTTAAACGTGCTAATATGAGGAAGTAGAGAAAAAACAAAGAAAAATCCAGGGCCGTGGAGCAGAAAAAGGAAATCACCGCCATCCCTATAAACCCTATGAATTTTGTTCTCGCATCAAGGTCATGAATAGGCGAAGCTACATTAATAAATCTTCCGAGTGGCAACTGTCTCATCACTGTATTATTCTTCCTCAAGATACCTGACGAAACTTGTTGGGGTTTCCCACAAAGTGATTTCGTGTAGCTTTCTGTGTTCATCATTTATGAGGTGCTTCAACCTGTCGAAAATCCACTTTGCAATGTTTTCAGCCGTGGGTTGTTCAATTATTTCGTTTATATAAGAATGATCCAGATGCCTTAATATTTCATTTCTGACCACTTCTTTGAGCTCTATAAAATCAATGACCATACCTTCGCTGTCAGGTTTACCTGCAACCGTAACTCGCAGTTTATAGGTATGGCCATGAAGCTTTTCGCATTTCCCATGGTATCTTATCAAATTATGTGCCGCATCGAAACTGAACTCCTTCGTAACATAGTACATTCGATCAACTCCTTACTTCCAGGATTTCACTCAGCTTTCTTCAGCAAAGCATATCTCTTTGAACTCGCAGTAATTGCAATTTTTGGAGCGACTTCTGGGAAAAGCAGAGATGTCCTTTGGTTTATTGGCAGCTGGGTCTTCAAGGTATTTATCCAGCTCCCGTATACTACGCGAAATGTATTCTCTCAGTGCTCCGATTTGCTCCGGCGTAAATCTGTATTTGGCTCTTTCGCCGCTGAGCAAATATTCGTCAACGCATTTTATCATAGATAGCTTTACTGCCGGGTATTTTTCAAGTACATATATAACATACAGTCCCAGCTGAAAAGCATCTCTTTCTGGTTTCTTTTGACCGGTTTTCCAATCAACTATGGTGATATTTCCCTCTGTATCCTGATGCAAGAAATCGATTACCGAGTAAACCCTGATACCTTCAAAGAAAAAACTGGGAAAATTCTCATCCACTTCAATGGCTTTCACTTCATTTCGTAGAACTCTCCTGAAAGAAAAAGATTTCTGAAAGTTCAGCAGGGAAGTTTTTATTCTCTTCAAAATATCCTTGCTGTTTTTCCTTAACCAATCTTCATTGCCATAATACAACTCAGAAAGAACAATGTATTCCTTTGGCCACTTTTGCCAATCCTGAAGGTGTTTGGAGGAATCTATCCAGGCTTCTCTCAACCTCGAGCGAATTCTTTCAAAAGAATCCTTTGGTGAGAAACTTTTTTCCAGAATGGCGGTTTTTATTTCTTCGTGAAGGGCCTGACCGGAAATAGTGTATATGTTTTGCAATTTGCTCAAAAGATATGCCTTTCTTTCCAATTCGCTGGCACCTGATTGCCAGCCTTTCCACGAAAGAAAGGTTTTGTAATAATATTTTCGCTTACACTCTTCAAATAATTTTTGCTTTGATAGAGACCAGCTTTTTTCCGGATAATCCATATCGTTTTAGCAAAAGCCACAGAAAGGCTTCGGCTCCTCCTTTCAGAATTTTAGATATCGGGATATTAAGTCAGAGGGCTGAATTGCTCCCCTGCAATTCTCTTCAGAGAAAGAGCATTGGCTTTCTGAATAAATAATTCAACGGTATTGCACACAGTGGCCCCGAATAAATGCCCGCCCAGGCATTCATGAGAGGGACCGGCTAATGAAGCGTGTAAATGAACAAAAACCTCACTATCTTTCAAAGCGATATTGCCCTGAAGCGAAAGCAACTCGTGAGGCATCGAGAAGAAATGTTTCTCATATCTCATACCCTGGATGTTAAACCAGCCAAGCTCAAAATCTCTCAACATACCTATGCCACTGATTATAATTCCAGAGCTAATTCCAGTATCATGGAGCACATTTTTCAGACTTTCAAAAAAATTCTCGTGGTTATCAAATCTAATGAATAAAATATTGCTTTCCTCACGATAAATCATTTTGTCACCCCCTTCTTATAAGTTTAACACCATTTCTGATGATAAAATGTAATAGAGATTCATCAGTAAGAGGAGGGAATTTTCATGAAAAGTTACAGGAAAGAGCTCTGGTTTCATACAAATAAAAGGAGAGAGTTTATCAATATAACCCCGATGGTTGAAGAATGTGTCCGGGAGAGCGGGATAAAAGAAGGGCTCTGTCTTGTCAACGCCATGCACATCACTGCAAGCGTATTCATTAATGATGACGAGTCAGGACTGCATAACGATTTTGAACGCTGGCTTGAGAAGTTAGCTCCAGAAAAACCCTATTCTCAGTATGAACATAACGGGTTTGAAGACAACGCTGATGCACATTTGAAGAGAACGATAATGGGCCGAGAGGTAGTGGTAGCAATTACCAACGGGAAGTTGGATTTTGGCCCATGGGAACAGATATTTTATGGAGAATTTGATGGAAAAAGGAAAAAGCGCGTTCTTGTGAAGATAATCGGTGAATGAATTTATATTCTGTTTTTAGTTAGCAGTATTCAAATGTTGTGGGGGTTTAATATGCGAATAGCTATGTTTTCCGATACTTACTTGCCTCAGGTAAATGGCGTTGTTACTATGATCAAGCTGTTGAAAGATTATCTTGAAAAAGAGGGGCATGATGTTTTCATTTTCACAGTGTCTCACCCCAAAGCCAGACCTGAAAAGAACGTATTCCGATTCAGGTCGTTCCAGTTCCCATGGGAAAAGCAGCACCGTGTGGCTTCGCCAATGGTCTTCAAAGAAGCCGAAGAGATAATTCAGGATTTAAAAGTGGATTTAATACATACCCACACGATGATAGTAATGGGTTATATAGGAAACATAATTGCCGGAAGGCATGGAATTCCTTCGGTTAATACTTATCATACCCTGATGGAAGATTATGTTCATTACATACCCTTTTTCAACAATTTTTTGAAAGAGCTTGTGGTGGATCAAACAAGAAGATTTTGCAATAAACACAACGCTATAATCGTTCCCTCAAATAAAGTAAAGAACTTACTTACAAATTACGGGGTATCTTCGGAGATTGTGGTGATTCCAAATGGTATAAAATTGGAAAACTTCGAAAAGCCGTTCTCCGAAGAGGAAAAGATTGCATTCAGAAAGAGGTGGGACATCCCTGATGATGCGTCGTTAATGATCTTTGTTGGCAGGCTCGGGAAAGAAAAAGGCGTTGAATATCTTATAGATAATCTGGCAAGGATAAACTCAAAGCATCCTGATACCCGTTTGCTGATTGTCGGTGACGGTCCGGAGAGGAAAAACCTTATTTCACAAGCGAAAAAACTCGGGATAAAGAAGAAAGTAATTCTTACAGGTTATCTAAAATGGCCTGAGGAAGTTTCCCTGGCTTATCAAGCCAGTGACCTTTTTGTTATGGCTTCTCATACAGAAACCTTTGGCGTCGTTCTCGTGGAAGCCATGATAAATGGATTGCCGGTTGTTGCCTTTCATGATGAAGCCTTTGACAACATCATCGAAAACAATGTGAATGGTTATATGGTTGAACGAAAAGATGAGCTTTATAAGGCGATGGATCTTTTGCTTTCATCAGAAGAACTACGTAAAAAAATGGGACAAACAGCCAGGGAAACCGCAAAGAAATTCAGTATCGAAAATCACGTAAGAAAAACCCTGAACCTTTATGACAAAGTGATTAGCGATCGTTAGAATCTTTTACAAAAGTTCCAAAAACGCTAAAAAGGCCGCCAGCTATGATATTCAGATAATACGTAAAAAACCGCCAGAGAATCATCACAGCGGCTGTCTTTTCGCCCAGCATGGGAGCGAAGAAAAGCAGGAAAAACCCTTCAGAGGCACCACTGGCACCGGGAGTAGGAACCATAGAAGAAATCAAGAACAACACAAGCTGTATAGAGACGAGTCTTAAGTAATCCAATCTGATCCCGACTGCCAAAGCGACAAAATAAGGGATGGAAATAAAAATCAGCATTTGCAAAAAGGCAAAGAGCATTCCGGCAAAAAACCCCCATATTTTCAAGAGATTTTTTCATACTGTGATTGAATTTATCGACTTCCAGAAGGAGCCTTGATAAAATAGCTTTTGAGTCTTTTACAAATTTAAGTTTTGCAAGGATACCGAAAAATAGCTTTGCAGTACCCAATGCAAATCTCTTGCTTAAAGAGAAAAAAATGAGAAACACCAGGACCCCGGAATTTATCAAAAAACCAAAAATCGCCAATAAAGCAAGATTGGAAATTTCTTTTGATACGAAGGAATATGCGGAAAACACTCCGATAACCCCAAAAGTGGTAATTACTATCTGATAAACGACAAACCTTGAAACCAGCATTGAGGTTGCCTCTCCTGCGCTGTGCTTGTCTTTGGCCATGTAGGCAACCTGAGCAGGCTGACCGCCGGTGTAAAAGGGTGTGATGGCAGCAAAAAAGCGCCCAATTAGCGTTATTTTGAAAAGGTATGGGAAGCGGACTCTAAGACCCGATTCCAATGAAAAGACAAATATGGTTAATGCTTCAAAGATCCAGGTAAGAATAGTCATAAGTAGCGCAGCCAATAACCATGTCGGGTTGGCTCTCGTAATATGATCTATAGTTTTCGTAAAATCAGAAAATCCCAACACAATCAGGAGAGTAATTATTGAGATCAATGCAGCGATTAAAAAATTCCTGGTATTTTTATTCATTTGCTCCCCCCATTACATGTGAATAGACTTCTTTTAGCTTTTTGCCCACGATTCTAAGGTCTCTGTCTTGAGCGACTTTGGCGGCATTTTCACCAAGCTTTATTGCATGCTCTCTATCACTCAGAAGCATATTTATCGCTTCACAAAAACCATCAATATCTGAAGCCTTGAGACAGTTCTCGCCTGAAACCATCCAATCCTGATAAACAGGGATATCTCTAATAACAACCGGACATTTCATAGAACAGGCCTCAAGTACTGCAATACCCTCATTTTCCTCATAACTGGGAAAGAAAAAAACATCGGCTGCAGAAAGTGCACCCAGTAGCATTTCAAAAGATAAGTAGCCAGGGAATAAAAGGTTCTTCGGTGATTTTCGTATGACTTTTTTAACAGAGAAAGGTTGAATGGCAGAGAATTTTGCACCTATCCATATGAAACTGTATTCTGGAAATCTTCTGGCTACTTCCACAAAATCTATGAGTCCCTTTCTTTTAAGAGGCAGTCCCACGTTTACAATCAAAGGACTTTTTATTTTGAAAGAATTCTTGAATTCTTTTGCTAAAGTTTCATTTTTTCTGAATAAAGTAGTGTCAACACCATTTGAAACAACAGTTCCCGGGGTATTGATCCCATAACTTCGAATGAGGCTTTCGGTGTATTTTGAAGGGAAAATCAGATAATCAGCAGTTGAATATCTTTTAATAAGCTGCCTTTTAAGAAGGGGTGCAATTTGGTTGCTGAATAAAAAGCTGTTGCGAAAGTCCTCATAAGTTGTATGAGTATGATAAATAACGGGAATCCCTCTCTCTTTCGCATTTTTAAGAACTTTCCAGGATTTTAAGCCAAGGGTGTTTATATGGACAAGTTCATAACTATCCCGGGGATCAAGTGTAAACGCAACATCAGCCGCTTTGAGAGCCTGCATCTGATGTTTCAAAGCTACCCCGACTCCCGATCTGCTGAATAGCTTTTTACCTTCTGAAAAAAGCAATACTTTCACAAGTTCACCTTCCAGCCAAGAAAATGAAGAGTATATACTGATATTATATAGTGCAAAAGCGAATTTTAAAATGAGTAGGGGATGATCTTCAAATGAAAAGAAAAGCGATATTCCTATGGATAACTGCTGTTGTGCTGATATTGATCTCTGCTTTGAAGATTACTTTACCTGTACTGAAAGACGAATCTGTTAAGGATGTTATTTATAAAAGCGTTGAAAGCATTGATGCCTCCACGGCAGAGTTTTCCTTTGTAGTACTCGGAGACAACAAAAACTCCGTATCGACCTACGGCAAAATTATTAATGAGATAAACAAAAAGCCGGATATAAAATTTGTTATGAATACCGGTGATCTTGTCTTTGACGGAAGCCTGACAAAGTTTAATTACTTCTTAAAGCAAATTTCGAAATTGAATAAACCTTTTCTTCCAGTCGTTGGAAATCATGATGTAGCTGATGGTGGTATGAACAATTATGTCGATTTTTTTGGACCTCTGTACTACTCCTTTGATGTTGGGGAAGCTTACTTCATAGTCCTTGATGATTCCAATGAAGAGGGAATTGACCTCTGGCAAATGAACTGGTTGAAAAATCAGCTGGAAATTTCCAAAAGGTATAAATACACCTTTGTGTTCCTTCACGTTCCTCTTTTTGATCCAAGGCTACCTGATGAAAAACAACCGGGGCATTCTTTGAAAGACGTGAACAACGCAGCGGAAATTCTTGAGCTTCTTAAAAAATACGATGTAACCATGATATTTGCAGGCCATATACACGGTTATTTCAAGGGTAAATGGGATGATGTTCCATACACAATAACCGGAGGAGCTGGAGCGGAGCTGGTTGGCCTGAGCAAAGAACACTACTTTTATCATTACATAGTCGTTCAGGTGAATGAAAAGGGTGTCAAATATGAGGTAGTCAAAGTGGATTCCCCTGATTTCAACATAGTCGATAGGCTGGGTGCTTTTTTATGGCTTTATCTGTATTCCTTCGTGGTGATAAATTACTGGTGGATAGTTTTGAGTATAGGGCTGATTATTTTCATCTTTTTGCTCAGCAGAGATTTCAAAAAGCAATTAATAGATGTTGGAAATTGGTTGATGAAGAGGAAAACGATCAAATTTATATTGAAGTTGTTCACAGGATCCAGTTCCAGGTGATCAACTGCTTTTGGTACCGAATTTTTCGGATAGGAAGGGCTTTTCACCCGGGAGTGAAATCCTTTTTTTTGAAATTTTCTCTGCTATTTTTCTGAAATGAAACCCTGATATCATGAGTGCCACGATAAGAGGTATGTATTTTCGCTTTTTAAAAAAACTCCAAATCAGTAGTTTCCAGTATTCAAACCTTTCTTTGCCAAACAGGCCAATCACAAAAATGGACCTTAAAAATGCTTTAATCTCCGTGAAGGTAATCCTCTTTGGTTTGGAAATATCCGGTAGTCTGTATGTTGATAAGAATTTTCTAAGTCGTGCATAGTAATTCCGTGGGGAGTAAAGCCGGTTAACAAGGGCTTTATATCCGGAAATGAGAATATTCAAATTCATTTTTGGGATAAAATTCACAGAAACGTCCACGTTGTTCCCTATAGATTCACCAATCAGTCTGCCTTCGGCTTTCATCCTTTCATAGAGCTTGCTTCCCCGGGGAGCATTCAGAATACCCACCATGGCTGTAACTATGGAGTTTTTCTGAATGAAGTTGAATTGGCGTTTGAATATAGTTGGGGTATCGTTGTCAAAGCCGACAATGAAACCTCCCTGTATCTCAAGTCCAGAAGAATGTAATTTCTTGATAGATTTTTCCAGATCATGGGTGATGTTTTGCCGCTTGTTTGCTTCCTTCAGGCTTTTCATATCTGGAGTCTCCAAACCAATAAAAACTTTGTTAAATCCCGCCTGGACCATTGATGATATCAATTCATCATCGTCTGAGAGGTCTATCGAAACTTCTGTGTATAGTCTGAAAGGATAATCATGTGCCTTTTGCCAGTTTATTATGGCGGGCAAAACAGTTCTTTTTAGCTCAGTCCGTTTTCCTATGAAATTATCATCAACGAAAAACACAGCGCCTTTCCAACCAAAATCGTAAAGAGACCGCAGCTCCTTTATAATTTGATTTTCTGTCTTAGACCTTGGTATACGGCCATTAAGCGCGGCAATTTCGCAGAATTCACAATCATAGGGACAGCCTCTTGAATACTGAATACACATGGAGTGATACCATTTGAAATTCAGAAGATCCCATCTGGGAACAGGTGCCTTTCTTATGTCAGGAAATCTTCTGGCTATGTAATATCTTTTTAGTGTATTTCTTTTCAAATCATTTATGAGTTCAGGCATGATCTCCTCAGCTTCCCCAATGACAATATGGTTCGCATTAGGAAAATGATCAGGTTCCATTGTGAAAAGAGGGCCACCAGCTATAACCGGAACGTTTAATTCATTGCAGCGCTTTATAACTTTTTTAGAAGATTCATCCTGCACACTCATTGCACTTATAAATACATAATCATTGCCCCTGATATCTCCATCTTTTAGCCTTTCACAGTTCATATCGACCAGCTTAACCCCCCAGCTCTGGGGGAAATATGCTGCGATTGTCAACAATCCCAGAGGGGGTAATGAGGCTCTTTTGGAAACAAACTTCAGAGCATGCTTAAACCCCCAGAAAGTATCAGGGTATTCTGGATATACAAGCAGGATATTTTTCATATGTATCTCCTCCTATTTCCATATTTTAGTGTATCACTCAGCCATGTCTATTTTGAAGCTTTTGATACCACCTAATTATTTTATTTACAGTGCTCAAACCGGACTTCTTAAAAACATTTTGAACTTTAAGGGATTACTACGCTGATATTGAAAGTAATAATATTTCGATTTATTTTTTCTGTATGGATAAACATACTTCAATTAGATGAAAGAGGAGAGTGTTGGCAGAAATTAAATTCAGCTTTAATGTGCAATATAATCGGCATATAGGGGGTGAAAGCATGAAAAAGGCAAAATGGTTAATACCAATGCTTTTGGTAGTTGTTTTGCTTTCAAGCAGCTGTATTTGGCTTTTTTTAAGCTGTGTGGATTTTGAAGGCCCTGCAGTTGGTACTACTTATCATGTAGGGGATACGACCATGCTAAAATTCACGAAATTGGTTTTTGAGGGATTTTACTGGACAGGATCTTCTACACCTTACCTGGGAGGAGAAGCCACAATCCACAACAATCTAATGGCAGGCCATACAGGAAAGGATCTTAATTTAAACAACATTTCTGTCAAATTCGAGTTCAAAGCAGCTTACTCAAAACTCACTTTGTATTTTGGAGAATATGGTGGGAACGTAAATCTAACAATCAATGGAATCCTCAAAAACACAGATGATTTCCTAGATCTTGATGGTTCAACTGTTGGTGGAGTGTTGATCACTGTTACTATGACTACCGTTGAAAAAGGGCTTCTAACTCTGGAAGGAAATATCCATTCCTTTTCCATTGGAGGGCAGGAACTCTGGATAGATCATGTATGTCCCGAAAAGTGATAAGTTTACTCTGTAAAGTTCTGAAGAGGAAAAAGCTCCGCAACATAGCGGAGCTTTTTTTGCCTTGTATCTTGGGAAAAACTTTCTTAGGCGATATTCCTGGAGTCAAGTAAAGGAAAAGCGAGATTGGCATATCATGTACATATAAATGACATGAACCCGGCATACTGATAAGTTATAATTTTACTGTCCGAAAGGATAATTCGATACTTGCAACTGGTGCAAGAGATTTTCAGGAGGAAACATGAAAGGTACAGTAAAATGGTTCAATGCACAGAAAGGCTACGGATTCATAACAAGAGACGAGGGTGAAGATGTTTTTGTTCATTTTTCAGGTATAGCCATGGACGGTTTCAGAACACTTGAGGAAGGCCAGAGAGTGGAATTTGATATCGAAAATGGTCAAAAGGGTGCACAGGCTGTAAACGTAAAAGCAATCTAACACATCAAATAAACCTGAAAAAGACCTGCCGGAAGGCAGGTCTTTTTTTGTCCTTGACATAGCTGAATTTTGAGTTATATAATAACAATTAGACAATTGTCTAATTGTTATTATTTTAGGAGGTGTATTGATGGATAAAAAGGATCATTGCCAGGTGCACGAAGTGCATATTGATACTAAGGAATTCAAAAATAAGGCTGATGAAGTTTCAGGCCTTTCTGAGTTATTCAAGGTTTTGGCTGATGAAACCAGGACAAAAATAATTTATCTGCTTTCTCTAAGAGAACTCTGCACCTGTGATCTTTCAGAGATACTTGGAATAACGCTCCCATCTGTTTCACATCATTTGCGGCTTTTGAAGGCCTTCAGAATAGTGAAGTATAGAAGAGAGGGGAAAACCGTTTTCTATTCTTTGTCCGATAAGCATGTACTGGATCTGATAAATGTGGCCAAAGAGCATTTTGAAGAATTCCTGGAAGGATGATAGTGGTGAAGCAAAAGTACAGAATTAAAAATCTTGATTGCGCCAGTTGCGCCGCTCAAATCGAAGAAACCGCAAAAGAGCGTGGGATAGATGTAACGCTGAACTTTGCAACTCAAACTTTAGTTGTTGATGAGGAAAAGATGCCCGAACTACAGAAAATAGCAAAACGAATAGAGCCAGAAGCTGTTTTTGAAAATGAAACTGATAATGCTGAAGAAGAAAGTGATTTAAAAAAGCAAATAATCGCGCTTGTAACTTCAGGTATCGTATTTGCAGTAGCGTTGATAGATAGATATATTATTCCTTTCATGCCCCTTCAAGCGAATATTGCCCTCTTTCTCACGTCATATCTTATAAGTGGATGGCCAGTACTGGTCTCGGCAATTAAGAACATACTGCGCGGGAATCTCTTTGGAGAGAATTTTCTCATGTCAGTTGCAACATTAGGAGCAATTGCCATTGGAGAATTTCCTGAAGCGGTGGCAGTTATGATCTTCTATTCGATCGGTGAACTCTTTGAAGATATTGCCGTTGGAAAATCCAGGCGCTCTATAAAGTCACTGCTCGCTTTGAAGGTCAATTATACTAATCTCCTGTCAAATGGGAAGGTTAAGAAAGTTCCCCCTGAAAATGTCAAACCCGGACAAATAATACTGATCAACCCCGGCGAAAGAGTACCACTTGACGGAGCTATTTTGGAAGGGGAATCATTTCTTGACACCTCGGCCTTGACTGGTGAAAGCGTCCCGAGAAAAGTGAAAAAGGGGGATACGATTCTTTCTGGAATGATAAATACTTCAGGATTGCTGAAAGTTGAAGTACAAAAATCTTTTGAAAACTCTTATATTTCAAAGATCCTGGAACTGGTTGAAAATGCAGCTTCCAAAAAGGCTCCGACAGAGAAGTTCATTACAAAATTTTCAAAGTACTATACACCCTTTGTTGTATTCGGTGCCATGGCTATTGCCTTCTTACCGCCTTTACTTATGCCGGGTACAAGCATGACTCTTTGGGTACAACGTGCGCTAGTATTATTGGTAATTTCATGTCCATGTGCCCTTGTTATATCCATTCCATTGGGGTATTTCGGTGGCCTGGGAAGAGCTTCGAAAAATGGAGTGCTTATCAAAGGGGGGAATTATCTCGATGCACTGAGAAACGTGGATACAGTTGTTTTTGACAAAACAGGGACTCTTACAGAAGGCGTTTTCGAAGTAGCCAGAGTTAAAGCCTTCAATGGCTATTCTGAGAAGGAAATCATGGAATTCGCGGCTATGGCAGAAGCATATTCAAATCATCCAGTTGCCCGATCAATATGTGACTACGACAAAAGTTTTATTGAAAACCCCAATCAGGTGAGAAATTATAAGGAAATACCAGGGCAGGGTGTAATCGCTGAGGTTTCAGGAAAGAAAGTATATGTGGGCAACAAAAAACTGCTTGAATCATATGATATTGACCCGATAGATGAAGAAAATGGTGGTACGCTCGTATATGTTGCCATAGATGGCAAATATGCTGGCAGTATAATAATTTCCGACCGAATAAAGGCAGATGCAAAAGGAGCCATAGGGGAATTGAGAAAGTATGGTGTCAGGAAAATTGCGATGCTGACTGGCGATAGTCAGATCGTTGCTGAAAAGGTTGCTTCTGAACTCGGTATCGATGAATATTATTCCGAACTTTTGCCGGTGGACAAAGTTTCCATTTTAGAACGTTTGAAGAATGAAAGCAAAGGAAAAATCGTCTTTGTAGGAGATGGGATAAACGACTCACCTGTCCTCGCAAGGGCAGATATTGGAGTAGCTATGGGTGGGCTTGGCTCTGACGCTGCTATTGAAACAGCTGATGTTGTTATTATGGATGACAAGCCTTCAAAGCTCTCGCAGGCTATGAAAATAGCCACTATCACTCACAATATTGTATTGCAGAACATACTCTTTGCCCTTGGCACAAAAGGTCTATTCATAGCATTGGGATCTGTTGGACAGGCGACCATGTGGGAAGCGGTATTTGCAGATGTAGGAGTGGCCCTTCTGGCTGTACTGAATGCCACGAGAATATTAAAGGCATCTAAGGATAGATGAGTGATACGGTTCACTCATTGGTTTTGCGTAACTTAGTATATCTGATAGAAATCTTTGGACAGCTTTTGGCGCATTCAAAGCACAAAAGACATTCTTTGGTATCGATTTTCATTTGTGAGTTTTCTTTTGAAATAACGTTTATAGGGCACTTTGATTGACAAATGTTGCAAAGCGCACAATTGTCTTTGTCTATGTTCAATCCAAAAAAACTTCTTCGCGAGGACAGGGCGAGTATTGCCCCAAAGGGGCATAGATACTTGTGCCAGAACTCCTCATCAAATATCAAGGTTATAACAATCGAAAGTACAGTTATATACAGCAAGATGTTAATTTTAAGGTGGAAAGCTTTCGTGGCAACCATCAAAAATAAGAACAGAGCCAGAATTCCCCATCTCACTACATTATTCTTAAAGATTTTTGGTGTTTTGAATCTCTTTATTTTTAATTTTGCATATATCCAGTTGATAGGCCTGAAAAGGGTTTCCATAGGGCAAATCAATCCACAGTAAAATCTCCCAAAAAGAAAAGAACCAAGGACCGAAGCACCGAAAACAATCAACCAGAGTTGCAATGTTCTGTTTTTCAGAAAAAAGAGAAAAAGCAGCAGCGCCAATATTTCCAAGCTCAATCTCAATAGAGTCAATGATTTGTTTTTCACAAGATCACCTCTGAGCATTTTATATTAAAGTATAAAATTTCAACGCGCCTTCAGTCGGTAACATATGTTACCAACATCATAGAACAAGAAGTTCGCTTCAATTTAATTCACATCTAGGGCTTTTCAAAATAGTTACAATGGCTGAAGATGAGCATTTGCGATATAATTGATAAAAACTCTTGTGGAGGAAGTTAAATAAAGTATGGAAAACAAAGTCATTAAAGGAACACTGGCCTTTGGATTGGCTACAATGATCTCTCGGGTTACCGGCTTGTTGAGAGATGCTTTCTTCGCAGGTTATTTTGGTACTTCAAGCCAATATGACGCATATCTCGTAGCAATTATGATTCCCTTCTTTCTGAGAAAGATATTTGCAGAAGGGGCTCTATCGCTGACTTTTGTTCCAATGTTTGCTGAAAAGAGAAGGGAATCCATTGAAAAGGCTTTCGAGTTCGCATCAACTGTTTTGCTGCTTATTGTTACTATAACTTCTATTATTACGATAACAGGAGTGTTTTTTTCCACACCTGTATCCGGTGTTTTTGCAGGCGGATTTGATCCCGAGGTGATTTTGCTTACGTCAAAGCTAATGAAAATCACTTTTCCTTTTATACTTCTTGTTTCTACCTGGAGTGTTTTTTATGGGATATTGAATAGCTTTGATGCATATTTTCTTGCTGCTCTTTCTCCGGCATTTATAAATATTTCAACAATAACAGGCATAGTATTATCCAGATATTTCAATCCGCCAATCCTGGGGCCAACCATTGCCTTTGTTGTTGGGGGAGGCATTCAGGTATTAGCGTTGGTGACAGCCTCCAAAAGGAAAGGGTTCAGATTCAAAGCCAGGTTCAGCAGGAATGATGCGAAGGAATTTCTCAAAATTTTTGGCTTGACAATGATTTCTCCAGCTATTGCTCAGATAAATTCACTGGTAGACACGAGAGTGGCAACAGAACTTGGAACAGGAGCGGTATCGAGCTTACAGTACGCCATGAGGCTTTACCAGCTTCCCCTTGGCATTTTTGGAGTCTCGGTGGCTACTGTTGTACTCGCAGAATTGTCAAAGCATGTCAAAGATACCAGAAAATTCAACATGACTCTATGGGAATCACTTGAAACACTTCTTTACTTTATTGTCCCGGCAACTTTTGGTCTGATTGTGTTATCTAACGAAATAATATCACTATTGTTTCAAAGGGGTGCTTTCAATTATTCTGACACGCTCAGGACAGCTCCCATTTTGAAAGCCTACGCCATTGGGCTCCCTTTCTATGCTTTATATTATATTTTTTCAAGGGTGTACTATTCCCGGAAAAATCCAAGATTCCCATCTCTGATTGCAGCAGTTATGGCAGGAATCAATATAGCATTGGATATTGTTCTCGGGCTGGCTTATGGTCCGGTTGGAATAGCCTGGGCAACAACTATTGCAGGAATATTCGGATTCTTGAGCGTTGGCTTGAAGGAGCTATTGGCTGCCAAAATAACCAGAAATCAATTGATTGAATTGCTGAAAATCACCGCAGCCACCTCGGTTATGGTTATTACGCTTATCGCAGAAAAACAGATACTGCCCTCAACAAATCTCTCAAGTATAATAAAGATTCTTTCGGGTATCGCTTTGTATTTTCTTCTCTCTAAAGTCCTTGCTCTCAGAGAATATGAGCAAATAAAAAACATCTTTAGAAGACGGTAGTTATGCTCATGTGCAACTTTTGAATATTTTTCGCGTTGTTCATTGAATACCCCTGCCTGCCCCTCTTCAATTTGTCCACACAAATTTTTAATTCCCCATAACCATCCTGCGTGATAAAATATTGTAGGAGGTAATGAAATGGACAAGCTATTTGTGGTCGTTGACACAGAGACTACCGGTTCGAGTCCTCTCAGTGGAGATAGGATAATAGAAATTGCTGCAATTCCTATATATCACGGGAAGATTTATTACGAATTACGCTTTCACTCACTGGTAAATCCACAGGTAACGATTCCGGCTTCCATAAGCAGTATACACGGATTGAAAAACGCAGATGTAAGTGACGAACCCAGCATGCTGGAAGTCTTTCCCAGATTTAAAGAGTATGTGGGGAACGCTGTTATTGTAGGGCACAGTATAGCCGTAGACATGAAGTTCTTTGATATAGCAGCAAAAGAAACGGGAACCTTTCCTTTTTCAAATGATTATATAGACACTTATGAACTTGCAAAAGCTCTTTTTAATGCGGGGCCATATAGTCTCGCAGGACTTGCCAGACGTTTGAAAATTAAAGACTCACCTACACACCGCGCTTTTGATGATGCCAGAGTGGGGGCAAAGGTTTTTCTGGCTCTTGTTGAGAGGTTGGGTGGATTTTCAAAACTTGGGATTTATAAAAAGCGTTGGAGGGGTTAACATGGTTAAAAATTTCGTTCTCGATACAAATGTTTTGGTCCACGATCCGGATTGCCTGGAAAAATTCGAAGACAACATATTGATAATTCCCTTTCCTGTACTTGAGGAAATTGACAAATTGAAGTCAAAACAGGGTTCCCTCGGCCAGAGGGCCAGGCAGATGAATAGAAAGCTTGATGAAATTAGAAAAGATGGCGATATTACAAAAGGCGTTAAGTTAAAATCTGGCGGTTCTGTCAAAATACTCATATTCAATGAATTCAATGTGACACTCCCCCAGTTTACGGCTGAGCATTATAAAGACAATGCCATACTTCTATACACGCTTGAATTGAAAAGGCGCGACAAAAAGCCGACGATTCTCGTTACTAAAGATATTAACTTAAGAGTAAAAGCTGATGTTCTGGGGATTGATACACAGGATTATCTTGCCGACAAAGTGGAAATCAACGAACTGCTTTCCGGGGTAAAGGAGATTGACGATGCTTCTTTGCGAAAAACTTTCACTAAAGTCGGAAGCATATCCGTCAGGGATATTGAACCTGAGATTTTTCCGAATACCTTTGTTGATTTTGGCGAAGGGGTTTACGG
The DNA here is from genome assembly GCF_001636545.1 of Kosmotoga arenicorallina S304. Lineage (GTDB taxonomy): Bacteria > Thermotogota > Thermotogae > Petrotogales > Kosmotogaceae > Kosmotoga_B > Kosmotoga_B arenicorallina. Next base: position 22,468 of record NZ_JFHK01000015.1, read on the forward strand.
AAGAGTAGACCCTGAGGGAAAAAGCGTGAAAAAGCTCTCGGTTAATATGGATACGTCATGCTGGGGGATTTACCCGAGGAACAGGGAACAACTTTTTGCTTACGAATTGCTTCTCGATGATAGAGTTAAATTGATTTCCATGCCTGGAATAGCTGGAACCGGTAAAACCCTGCTCTCTCTTGCGGCAGGAATGAGGAAAGTCAACGATGAGAAACTCTATGAAAGATTACTGGTTTCACGCCCTGTTATTCCCATGGGACAGGATATAGGTTATCTCCCCGGCTCTCAGGAGGAGAAAATGAAGCCCTGGATGCAACCCATATATGATAATCTTTTCCTGTTGTTCACAAACCGTCACATGGATCCTGATACCTTTCTTAAGCGGAGCGACAAATTAGGGATTGAGGTGCTGAGCTATATACGTGGAAGATCTATACCGAACCAGTTTATGATCATAGATGAGGCACAAAACCTGACCCCCCATGAAGTGAAAACCATATTGACACGTATCGGAGAAGAATCAAAGGTCATTCTCATAGGGGATCCCTATCAGATAGACAGCATATATCTGGATACAGGCAGTTGCGGATTAGTATATGCCGCATCCAGGTTTATTTCCCATCCTCTGGCAGGGCATATTACCCTTGTCAAAGGTGAAAGATCGGAACTTGCAACAGCGGCTGCAGAATTGTTATGAGAGGTGTCCTATGAAGGAAAATGAACAAACGCCAAAAGAATACGATTTATATTTGAAAATCGCCAGGCCGGATATACATGTGCTATGCTATATTGCAGAAGCCGAAGATAATTTGATGAACATCCGGCATACGACTGAGGAAGGCTATTTGAAGGTTATTGTTCCGGGTGATTTATTGCAGGAAGCCTTGAATTTTCTTGATAGCATAAAAAATGTAATAAATCTGGAAGTGGTGGAAATTCGTGAGAATCCAGGCCATACTTGATTCGTTAAAATTACCTCTGCCAAGGGAAAGAGCAAAGAGTGTAAGGGATATAGATTATAGTCGATTGCATGACCTGGGGTACGACACCATACTCTTTGACTATGATAATACGCTTGCAACATGGCGTAATCAGTTTGATACAAGAAACAGAAAGGTTATCGAGTCACTTCTGGAAATGGGGCTTAAAGTGGCAGTAGTCACAAACGCTCCCTATGATAGAGTAAAGCACATGAAAAGATTCTTTGGAAATCGCATCAAGCTCTATCATTCTATGAAAAAACCCGGCACCAGAGAGCTATTGAGAGTCTTAAAAGCGCTAGAATCCAAACCCGAAAGTACAGTGATCATAGGGGACCTTTTTTTGACCGATGTAATAGCAGGCAACCGCATGGGCATGTATACCATAATGGTAAAGCCGGCTGTGAGCAAAGAAGCAGCTTTTTACAAGAAGCTTGCGGCTTTCATGACAATAGCGACTTACACGATTTTCTTCTATACAATTGGCTGGTTCCTGAGAATCACAGAGCTTGTTAATCCCCATCTATTTATCGATGATGTTTCGGATATCGACTTTGAGCAATTAAAGGAAGCGGGGTATGAACTCGTTATTTTGGATTTTGACAATACACTTGAACCCTGGGGAAGCGACGAATTGTCAAAGGAGAAAGAGCTCCTTATTCGTCGTATTCAACTGGTGGGACTGAAAATCGTTATCATTTCAAATGGGCGAAGAACAAGGCTCAGAAATATAGAAGCTTTTATTCCTGGAGTAGAGATTATTTCTGAAGCGAGAAAGCCTTTTCCCCATAAAGCCAGGAAGTACCTGCATAAAAGGGGAATAAAGCCTTATCATTCAGTTGTTATCGGGGATCAGCTTTTTACCGATGTACTGATGGGAAATTTGCTTGGAGCTTTTACCATAAAAGTAAATCCCATTTCCGAAAGAGAGTTTTACTGGACGCGCATGATGAGAAGAATTGAGAAGCTCTTTTTGAAATTAATAAAGCGAAAAACCGCATTGGAGGAAATCAGAAGGTGAAATGCAAAGGTTGCGGTGTAGAAATACAAACCATTAACGAAAAAGCACCCGGCTATATTCCCATCGATGTGCTCGAGCGAAGGCTGGGAGAGGGAAAAGAGGTCTATTGCAAACGCTGCTTTTCCCTTAAACATTATGGGAAACTTTCGGCAAGCTTTCAGATGGAGCATTCTCTGGATTTGCTTAAGAAATACCTTTCCCTGGCCAACAATGTATTGTACATAGTAGATATCTTTGATTTTGAAGGTACTTTCAGAAAAGAAGTTCAAGAACTTCTAAGTGGTAAGAATGTTTTTTATTTGATAAACAAGGTCGATCTCATACCGAAAGAAATAACGCCATCAGAGATTAAATCATGGGTAAAGAACAGATTAAAGGTTCAGTCCACAAGGATAAGGCTACTTTCCGCCAGGAACAACAGAGGAATCTCAGGACTCCTGAAATTTCTAAAGGAGAAGAAAGAAAAGCGCTTTATAACCGTTGGAGTGGCAAATGTTGGAAAATCATCGGTTTTGAATGCTCTCGCTGGAATGAACACATTAACCATAAGCAGATACCCCGGAACTACCCTTGAAGCGGTCGAATTTCATTGTAAGGAACACGGTTTATCTTTCATAGATACTCCGGGAATAATAACCGGGGATCGAGTAACGGATTTGCTGGACAATGCCTGTCAATCCAGAACAATACCCGAAAAAAAGCTCGTGGTTCACACCATTAAGCCCAAGAAAAAGACAAGGACGGTATTTTTGAGCGGTTTTGTTAAAATAGATGTGCAACCCGGAAAACTGCCCGGGCCGATTTTTCATGTGATTTCACCCGAAAGTGTCACTGTTCATGAAACCAATCCAGAAATAGCAAAGGAAAAATGGGAAAGCTGGTTCGGGGCTTTTCTCTTTCCGCCCTGTTCCAGTAAAAAGCTCGGAGCTCACGAATGGAAAAGCGTTAATTTGAAGCTTCTTACCGGTCAGGAAGTTGCAATAAAGGGATTGGGATGGATAAATGTAGCAAGAGGTCCCATTGAGATAACGATTACTCATCCGGGAAACACTGAACCCATAGTGAGAAATGGACTTATCGGTCCTCTAAAGTTCAAAAAATAAATCGATTTGGAGGTGTTTCGGTGAAATTAAAGGATTACCCAATCAAAGCAGGAGTGTCTAACAGACACGTTCATCTTTCTCAGAAAGATCTCGAGATCCTCTTTGGAGAAGGATATGAACTGACTGCTATTAAAGATCTTGGACAGCCCGGGCAATACGCAGCTCAGGAAAAAATAATACTTGTAGGCCCCAAAGGTGCCATCGAAGGGGTCAGGGTTCTCGGACCGGTCAGAAAAGCAACTCAGGTGGAAGTCTCCAGAACCGATGCATTCAAACTGGGCGTAAAACCTCCGATAAAGGATTCAGGGGATCACGAAGGTTCTGTGGGACTTACACTTGTGGGACCCAAAGGGACAGTGGTGCTCGAAAAAGGCGTTATCCTTGCTAAAAGGCACATACACATGACCCCTGAAGATGCTGAAAAGCTTGGAGTAAAAGATAAAGACCTTGTTATGGTATATTGTAAAGGTAACGGTGAGAGAAAAACCATATTCGACGATGTGCTCGTCAGGGTTAGCAGTTCGTATGCCCTTGAATTCCACGTTGATGTTGACGAAGCAAACGCTGCAATGATAAACAATAACGACGAAGTTTTTGTTGTTGAGGAGCTGTAATTTGTTTTATCTGGGTACGAGCGGTTATCATTTTCGAGATTGGATAGGAACAGCCTATCCCGAAGATATTAAACCTTCGCAGATGTTGAACTATTATAGAAGCATCTGGCATTTTAATACCGTTGAACTGAATTTTACTTATTATCGTATGCCAGATTATCATACTCTGGCAGCAATTTCGAGAAAGGTTCCCGGTGATTTCCATTTTACCGTGAAGTCACCGGGTTCTATTACCCATGAATACTGGAAAAATCTTGAATTTGAAAAAGCAATTGATGACCTCACACTCTTTAAGAACGCCCTTGCCCCTCTTCGATCAGAGGGAAGGTTAGGTCCTGTGCTTTTTCAGTTCCCATGGGGATTCAGGCCCACTAATGATAACCTTGGCTATTTGAAAGCAATAATGGATTTCTGTACTGAAAGCGAGCTTATTCCCGCCGTGGAATTCAGGCACAGCAGCTGGGAAATCGATGAATACGGCAATATGCTGATCCAACAAAATGCCATTCCGGTAATCGTCGATGCCCCGAAAATAGACAATCTTTTTGGCTACCGTTCAATTGCTGGCCGCGGTGCGGCTTATTTCAGACTTCATGGGAGGAATGTTGATTGGTTTACTTCTAATGGAAGTGAAAGATACAACTACAATTATTCTGATGACGAGTTGAGATTTTTTGCGCTGGACGTGATAGAATTCTTATCGAAGGGATTAGATGTGTACGTTTACTTCAACAATTGTCATATGGGCAATGCAGTTCACAACGCTCTTCGTTTCAGAGAAATTGTAGGAGGTGCCTGAACTCTCAATGAACTACAGTGACTACTTCAACATCGTATTGAGAATGCTTTCGGATGGGTCCGAGCCTTATGAGATCTTCGATGAACTCTCCAAATTCGGTTTAAGGGAGAACGAAATCGACGAAATTTTGAGCGTTGCTCTTAGAATGCTTGTAGCAGGTTATGATACCACTCAGATAATTTTTCGGGATAGCTACGACCTTAAGCGAAGGGTATTTACTGAGGAAGAGCTTGAAATTCTGAGAACGCTTCCAGGTCTCTTAAAATCTTATGTCTGGGGTGAAATATCACCTTCAGACTTTGAGAAATCTCTCACTGATTTTTCGGATTTTGATTAAAAAAGACGCGGGCAAAACCCGCGTCGATGTATGTTTTTGCCTGCCTGTCTTTTTCTTTCCTACACCCATTTTGCCATGGGAATAAAGCTGCTTAGCGGCATTCTTTCGGGATTTGGCACAACACGCACCGTATACGCCATTTTCCCTTCTTCCTCGACCTTGAATTTGCCACGATACAGATATTCTCCATGGACATCCTCTTTCTCTATTTCCATAGGAAAGGTTTTGAATGCTATCATCTTTTCATCTTCATCAAATTGTGCCAGGAAAATCTCCACTTTAACCTCTTCCGGCGACAGTTCGCCCAGATAAACATTTGCAGTAATTTCAATTGATTGTCCCACACTTATGCTGCTTCTGAAACCGGCTCTCGGGATATTAGGCTTGATCCTGATAAAATCCCAATTTTGCTTTAGTCGCTGTTTCCATTTCGAAAGAGACAAAGCTCCGCTGTAATTGTCCTTTTCTGTGAATTCCACTGAACTCATTGCTTTTGAGTAGATCTTTTCTACATAATCAATGAGCATCCGGTGGGTGTTGAAATTCAAAGCGATGCTCTTGATTGATTCCTTCATCTTCTTAATCCAGCCCGTGGGAATTCCCTTTTCATCGGTGCTGTAATAAAGAGGGACGATTTCCTTTTCAAGTATGCTGTATATGGAAACGCTGTCTATTTTGTCCTGTAGTTCTGTGTCTTCATGATCCCTGTTATCGCCTATCGTCCAGCCGTTTTCGCCGTTGTATCCCTCAACCCACCAGCCGTCGAGGGCGCTGAAATTAACAGCCCCGTTCATTCCTGCTTTCTGCCCGCTTGTTCCGCTGGCCTCATGAGGGCGCCTTGGGTTGTTCAGCCAGACATCAACACCACTTACCATGTGCCTTGCAATGTTCATATCGTAATTTTCGAGAATCACAATACGATTTTTGAATTCTGGCATTCTCGAAATTTCGTAAATCTTCTTGATAAGGTTTTTCCCGGGGTCATCAGCGGGATGAGCTTTTCCGGCGAAGATAAACTGCACAGGCTGTTTTGGGTCAGTAAGGATTTTTTTAAGCCTTTCGATGTCTTTAAAAATGAGAGTAGCCCTTTTATAAGTGGCAAATCTTCTTGCAAAGCCAATGGTTAATATATTTTCAGGTAAGATATCTTCAACTTCCATGAGATCCTCTATTGTCTCTCCAAGCCTGAGTCTCTGCCTTCTTAACCTGCCGTGCAGGAAAGTGCGCATCCGTCTTTTAAGTTTCATGTGCACTTCCCACAGTTCTTCATCGGGTATATCATCCACATGTTTCCATACTTCGGGTGAAGAAACATTTTCATGCCAGTTTTCAGGGAAATAACGGTCGAAAAGCTCTTTCAAGTCTCTGTTCAGCCAGGTCCATATATGGACTCCATTCGTGACGTGGCCAATGGGAACCTCAGGTTCCGGAAAATCGGGAAATACATGGGTCCACATGCGTCTTGAAACCTTTCCGTGTAACTCGCTCACGCCGTTCGAAACGGCGGATACCCTTAGTGCCAGTACAGTCATGCTGAAATGCTCATGGCCATCTTTGGATTTTTCGATTCCGAGGTCAAGGAATTCTCTTCTGGATATATTCAATTTTGACCAGAAATCATTGAAATACTTATCGATGAGGTTTATTTCAAAAACATCGTTGCCAGCGGGTACTGGAGTGTGAGTTGTGAAAACATTGCCCGCTTTAGTGGCTTCGACAGCGCTTCTGAAGTCCATTTCTTTGTTCTGAATAAATTCTCTTATCCTTTCCAGAGTTAAGAAAGCGGCATGCCCTTCGTTCATATGCCAGATTTTAGGATTGTATCCAAGAAGCCGGAGGGCTCTAACGCCTGCTATTCCAAGAACTATCTCCTGTTGTATTCTCGTTTCCCTGTTGCCACCATAGAGTTGTGAGGTAATTTTCCTGTCCTCGGGGTCGTTTTGAGGAATATCAGTATCAAGAAGGATAAGGGGGGTTCGGCCGACGTTTGTCTGCCATATTTTCACCCAGATACGCCTTTCGGGGAAGTCCACTTTTACGTAAATTTCCTCTCCGTCATCATCAAAAGCGGGCTTTATAGGGAAATCCTCAAAATCGTATTCAGGGAATTCGGCATGCTGCCAGCCCGTCTTGTCAATAGTTTGCTTAAAATATCCGTGCCTGTAAAGGAGACCAACACCAACGAGATTCAAGCCCAGGTCGCTGGCCGTTTTTAAATGGTCACCAGCGAGTATTCCCAACCCGCCAGAGTATATGGGGAAAGATTCGTGAAGTCCGTACTCGGCACAAAAATAGGCTATTTGCTTATCGACTTTATCCTGGTAATTGCGAGCCATCCAGGTATCTTTGCTTCTCATATATTGTTCAAATTTTTTCACGACCCGGTCGTAATTTTCAAGAAATTCCTTATTTTTTGAAAGCTTCTGAAGCTTGTCCTGATCAACTCTTCTCAATAGCTTGACAGGACTTCTTTTGACTTCGTACCATAAATCCTGGTCCATTTCTTTGAAAAGCTCTTCAGCATCGGGGTTCCACGTCCACCAGAAGTTGTAAGCAAGTTCCTCCAGCTTCTTAATTCTGTCAGGTAGTCGGGGAATAGCCCTCATTTTTTCGATAAAGTACATCGAAGGACCTCCTTCCAGAGTATAAAGATCGCATAACAATTATAAATCAAAATGAGCCAAAAATCCATGATATAAAAGCTTATTCGGGAATAATCTTGGATATTGGTTGAAAATGCGGATTTTCGCAAGAAATGAATCGGGAAAGCTTAAAAAAAGGAGAGCCAGAGCTCTCCTTATGAATTATCTCTTTTTTATTCCTCGCTTTTTATCGAGTCTTCTTCTGTAATCAGAAATCTTTCTGGAACTGTCTTTTAAAAACTTCGAAAGCTTTCTTTCAAAATCTTTGTCCAGGTTCTGGTCTTCGTTACCCGATTCTCCCAGGTCTTTGATGGAAAGCTCCCATTTTCCATCGCGAGTGGTACCCACGACCTTCACCTTGACCTTTTGCCCTACCTTGAGATGATCATCGATGTTCTTTACGTAACTCTTGGAGATCTTGGAGATATGAAGGAAACCCTGCTCACCACCTTCCAGCTCTACATGAGCCCCAAACTTCATTACAGCGGTGATCTTTCCTTCAACAATGTTGCCAACTTTCGCACTCACATTCCTAACCTCCAATGGTTTCAAATATAATAAGTGACAACTCAGTAGTTGTCGCCGTACTTGTTCTTGAATTTCTGTACTCTTCCCTCAGTATCTACAATAAGGGAACTTGTATCGCCTTTATAGAAAGGATGACAATTGGAGCAAAGGTCAATTTTTATGTCCTCGCGTATTGACCAAAACTTGTGTTCTGCCCCACATGTGCATTTTACCGTAACAAGCTTTAGCTCGGGATGTATACCTTTTTTCATCGGGCCTTCACCTCTTCAATAGTTTAATTTTACGAAGTTCATTATATCATATGCTTGAGATACTGTCAAAGGAATGTAGTAATATAAGGTAAAAAATCTGTATCACCGCTATTATCCCACTAAAAAGGTGTGATTGCATGAAAATACTCAAACAAGCGCAAGAGAAGCTTTATGAAGAAGGTTTTTTTTCATATTATGAAGCCAGAAAGCGCGAAGTGATGAAAGTTTCTTACATATTGAGAAGTGCCCGGTCTGAAAAGGCTATCCATTTTTTGAAGAAAGAACTCGGCGAACTGAAAATATTGGATACAGGCGATGCTTTTAGCTTCCTTATAGAAATACTTGCCGAAAAAGGCAGACCTCTTGAGGAAAAGGTAAAATTCGTTGCAGAATTGAGCGAGTCGGAAATATTTGAAGTTTTAAGGTTGCTTTATTACATATATCCCTTTTCATATCCACCGCTCCCGCAAAACGCCAAATGGACAAGCCTTGATGAGTATTTCCGCTGGACAAAAGAATGCGATGCTTTTTTAGGAAGTGTCTTCGAAAACTATATAATGCTCGAATGTGCTCTTAACTTCAAAAAGTTACCCATTCCTTATGATCTTCCTGCTTTTTTGAGGAGCATCGAGCTGAATGATTTGAAAAAACTGAAGGAAGGGCGCAATAAAATAAAGCAGCTGAACGATGATGCAAAAAGAAAAATGAAGAAGTTGAAATACTCTCATCCTTATGTGCGTGCTGTGCTCTTTGCAAAAAGAACTATCCCGATTGTTATAGATGGCAGCAATATTATATACTCTAAATCTGATTTTCCCGATTTGAAAAACATCACCAGGCTTTTTGAGCTCTTTGCACGTTCATCGCCAGTATATTTTCCATACCGTATTATATTTGATAAAAATGTGCGGTATAAAATCAAAGGGAGCCAGCAACTTGAACTCGAGAAGTTATTGTATTTACCACATGTAGAACTTTATTCCCCAGCTGATGACAGGATCATCCAGCTCGCAAGAAGCTTGAATGGGCGTATTCTGAGCTACGACAGATTTTTAGAATATGACATTGAAGGTATAGAAATAATCAAACCGGAGGATTTAGTATGAAGACAGCTGATTTTGACTTTGAATTGCCAGAGGAACTAATAGCACAGGAACCAATTTTACCCAGGGATCATTGCCGTTTATTGGTAATAAGGCGGAACTCGGAGGAATTTGAACACAAGAGATTCTTTGAAATAAAAGATTTTCTAAGGAACAACGATCTTTTGGTGTTGAATGACAGCAGGGTAATCCCCGCAAGGCTTTTCGGAAAAAAAAGCACGGGAGCGAAAGTAGAAGTTCTCTTGATAGAAAAACTGAATGATGGCATCTGGAAAGCCATAGTAAAACCGGGATCCAAAATAAAGAAAGGAAGTACCTTGATTTTTAATGAATTGAGTTGCAAGGTAATAGATCATCTTCCTGACTCCACAAGAATTCTTGAATTCTGTGAACCCGATGCAGAAGAAAGAATCCGCAAAATCGGGAAAATGCCTATTCCTCCATATATAAGAAAATATCCAGAGAATCCGGAACTATATCAAACTGTTTATTCAAAAATCGAAGGCTCTGTTGCTGCACCAACAGCGGGGCTTCATTTCACAAAGGAACTGCTCACCGGTCTTCAGGATAAAGGTGTAAACATCGCTTATATAACATTGCATGTTGGAATAGGAACATTCAGGCCGGTAAAAGCTGAGAAAATAGAAGAACACAAAATGCACGAAGAATTCTTCACCATTTCGAGAGAAACGGCAAAGAAGATAGAGGAAACCCGCGCAAAGGGCGGAAGGATAATCGCAGTAGGAACGACTGTGGTCAGAACCCTCGAATCTGTTGCCCGGAGTGATGGCCGTGTTTTGCCAGAATCTGGATACACAGATATCTTCATCTATCCGCCTTACAAATTCAAAGCCATCGACGGACTGATAACCAATTTTCATTTACCTCGATCTACATTGCTCATGCTTGTTTCAGCTTTTGCCGGAAAAGAGAAGATATTAAAAGCTTACAAAGAAGCAGTCAAAGAGAAGTACCGCTTCTTCTCCTTCGGTGATGCGTGTCTGATTTTGTAATCACACTCTATTGAGAGTAGGCCTGATAAAATGCTCCCAGAACTTTTTCAGGATAATTGCCAGAGGTGCGGCTATGAAAGCACCTGCTACTGAAAAGAGCTGTGCCATTATTATTATCATCACTATTATAAGCACGGGGTTTATGCGCGTATATCCCTTCATTAACTTCAGGAATACTATGAATGCAACTGTGTGGATGGTCACAAGGAAGACCAGGAGAAAAACAAGCGCTATCCAGTTCTGCCCCGAAACTACAAGAAGGAATAACGGGATAAATTCAAGCACAACCCCCACGATTGGTATCAGGTTTGTTATGGCTGCCCACACACCCATAAGCAAACTGTAATCAAGCCCGAGAATCTTGACCATGATTCCCACACTGATACCGGTTACCAGCGCAACAAGAATTATTGCCACCACATAACGTTCGAGATTTCCATAAGTGTCTTTGAGAAAGCGCTTTGCAAGACCTCTGGAAGATCCGGGATATATTTCTGGCAGGTGCTTCTTGAAATCACCAAAATAATAGCCAAGATACACAGTCCCGATGATCACGAAGAACATAACTGAGAATGTCGCTGAAACAAGTGAAGGCAGTTTTTCGAGAAAGGCAGTGAGGTATTCTCTGAATTTCAATTGGACCTCTATCAGGATGTTTCTTATACTCGACATAATCTGCGCCTTTCTCTCTTCAATTTCTTCAAGTTTTGTATCATCTTCATTTTTGTTCTCATCTTTTTTTATCAAACTGTCAACTAACCATCCAAATGTTGATCGCCAGTTTTCCTCCGACTTGAACCCGGAGGTCCTTTCCCAGATTTTATCTGCCAGACTGGTGGCGCTGCTGGAGAATTTTTCGTGACTTGAAATTATCCGTGTGATTTCTTCTTTTTCCAGTTCTTTTTTCTTTACCGGGAGAATTACGGCAAACTTTCCCTTTGCGATATCCTCTACCGGTAGATCTTCGAACGAGGACAGTTCATATTCTGTAAAATATGAGAGCAAATCTTTTTTTAAGGCGTTTAATTCTTCATCACTTATAGTGTTTTCCTGTTTGTGTTCACTGAGTATGGTATCTAAGCGGAATTCTATTTCAGGGATGCTGAGTTCAGCACTTTTATCGGAAGGAAAGAAATTCAAAGCAGTATAATAAAAGCTGGAAGCCTGATTGGCAATGGGCTGAAATAAGAATACTACAATAAGTATCAGAGTGAGATAAAGCGCACCAAGCCCCAGCGCAATGGCAATCCAACGTTTGACTTTCAACTTTGAGGTGGCAAATTTGATCCATGGCTCAACGAGAAATACGATCGCTATCGTTATGATAAAGATTGCAGAGATTGTTGCAGAAATCGTTAAAAGGAAAAAGGCGACCAGAAAATATACGATGGTGAAAATCATGACCAGAAATCTTGGAGACTTCAATAGATTCTTCATTGCTGACCTCCTTTGGAATGCAAAAAATATTCCCTGATATTCTCTATATCCTTTGTGAGGCCCATAATAATCATCAGCTTGATTCTTGCCTTTTGAGAAGAAAGCCCTGGTGCAAAAATGGCACCGGCCTTTTCAAGCTGCAATCCTCCGCCTTTGTATCCATAAACGCCTAACACCCTCCCTTTGAAGCATCTTGAAGTTATGATTATGGGAATGTTAGCTTTGACCAGGTTTTCGATAACATCCGCTACTTTCGGTGGCACATTGCCGCGCCCGAAGGCTTCAAGAACAATACCCTTGAATCCCATTTTTGGAAGGCTTTCCAGAATTCGCCCATCGTCGCCGGTAAAGGTTTTGTAAAGAGCCACCTGTTCTTCTATCTGACTCACTTCGATGGTTTCCCTTTGAAGGGGCTTACGATAGAAAATAATTTTGTCTTCATCGACTATCCCCAGGGGGCCATATCCCGGCGAATCAAAAGTAGCTACATTGCTGGTATATGTTTTTGTAACCTCACGAGCCGCGTGAATTTCGTCGTTAAGACAAACCATGGTTCCCATATCTATACTCATGGGGTTGGTTGCTACCCTGACAGATGAGACGACATTTCTAGGCCCATCTGTACCCAGCTCATCAATGCTCCGCATAGCAGCGGTACAAATTACGGGTTTATCGCTATTTACTGATAGGTCTAAGAAATAAGCGGTTTCTTCCAGTGTATCTGTGCCGTGGGTTATAACAACACCTGCGATGTCATCTCTTTTGAGAAGGGAGTTAACCAGAGATGACAGTTTCCACATGATTGCCGGAGAAACATGCGGACTGGGAAGGTTTGAGAATTCGAGGTGCTCTATCATGGCTATCTCTTTTAATCGGTCTATTTCGGTGATATTCCTGTTAGCCGAGAGTGCAGGAACTGCCCCACCGGTTTTTGGGTCTTTTGTCATAGCTATTGTGCCACCGGTAGTGATAAGGGCTATTCTTTTCAAATTCATCCCTCCTATATAACCACACCTATTTTTTTCAGGAGTGTACAGATATCCTCACCCAATAACCGCTTTACATCCTCCCACGAAACAAAGGGGCGATGCAGTAAGATATTCGTTGCCCTGTGCCTACCGATACCCGGAATGCTCTCGAGAAGCTTCATATCCATGGAGTTTAGATTGCTTTTCAAAGGAATGCCTGTTACAGAACGCGCTCCGTGCGCTATTACCACCATGTCCATCGGCTCATCAAAGGGAGCATAACTTCCGACAAGTATCGGATACGTTCCAAGGGGCCTGCCAAAGGTGAGAGCCCCTCTTTTGAATTCGGGTATCACTCTTCTTATTATCGCACCAATGGGAAAAACTTTCTGAATCATTTCTTTATCTATGGTATTCCGAACATTCTTCTTGTATCTTTCAAAGGCGCTTCTATTCATTTTGGGAAGCTCAAGCTTCGATAGCGGTGTGTTTCCAAAGACCATTACCTGCCGTATATTCAGCCTTCTGATGATAAGGTCTCTTTCAAGGATTTCCTTCAAAAGGGAGAAATCGATCTCAAAAGTCTCTTTGGTAGTCCCAGGCAAGCCGTACAAAAGATTTATGCCTGGCAAAAGCTTGGGAATGCCATCGATTCTCACATTTCCGATTTCATTTACAATCTTTATTGCTTCTATTATCTCATCAGTAGTTCCGTCAATATTGTTCAGACGTCTAACAACCGGGTCAAAACTCTCAACTCCAAATGATATTGTATCACCCACGGTGTTGTATTTAACGATACTTTCTATGATTTTTTCCGAGTGCTTTCTGTGTCTTGCAATGAATATGGGATTTCCGTTGTCTATATGAAAGACTTCCGGATTCAAGATTGCTGAAGTGCTTTGAAACAGCAATTCCACTGCCTCTGGATCTGGCTGGTCTTTTTCCCTGTCGTAACCGTAAGCAGTTACATTTGCGCTTCTACCAAATCTGATGGCCTTTGCCCCAACTGCTTTCAGTGCTTTTAACTCGTCCACAATGCCCGCAAGGTCACGACTTTTGAAATTTCCATAAAGAAGGGATTCTGTGCAAAAAGAGCAGAAATTATCCCTTCTTTCACAACCGCTTGAAATATCAAATTCCACTATTATGTTTGGATATCCGGGATGCTGGGGTAAAATGCCGGCACCGAGTTTGTAAAATTCATTCATCAACTCATAATAGCCCCTGCTGTTGATATCTATGCCAAGGAAATCAGCCAGATCCAGTTCGTTTCTAAGAAGGGCATCTGCCTTTTCAAGCGAAATTTCCCGGGCTTTTCGACCACCTTTCAGGGAATACCCTGCCACGATAGGGCCTTCGACTATTTTTGTGGGATTATCGTTCAACAGAAGGAGCTTCTCAAATTCGCTGAGGCTTGCAGGCGTTCCTCCTGTATAATGGCCCGGTGTGGTCAACCCACCATGAAGAACAAGATAATCATAGGTGTCAAAAGAGTCCCACAACCCTTTTTCTCGAATGGTATCTATCGTAAAATAATCTACATCGATGCCTCTGGAATAAAAAATTCCAGCTATTGCCCTGACGCGCTGAGAAATGTAAGGCGGTACACCAAGAGCAGCAGGTTCATCAATATACCCATCTATTAAAGCGGCTTTCAATCTATCACACTCCTCATGCAAAATGATATCATCATAAGGTTACGCCAATGAAAAGCCGACTATTAATTAATTATTCACAACGCTTGCGCATATTTGAGTGTATAATAACAACAGTAACTTTTAGGAGGGAATGGACTTGCCATTAGAAAAACATTGTTCTTTTTGTGGTAGGCCTGCTTCGCAGGTAAAAAAACTGATATCGGGCGCAGAGGGATACATTTGCGATGAATGTGTAGACCTTTTTCACGATATCCTGAAACAGGATGTAAAAACCATAAGGGAATCAGGGAAAAAACTACCTACCCCGGCTGAAATTAAAACTGAGCTGGATAAATATGTAATAGGACAGGAAGCCGCTAAAAAGGCCATTTCTGTTGCGGTTTACAATCATTACAAACGGGTATTCAAAGGCGTGGAAGATGTAGAGATTGAGAAATCCAACATTATGCTTATCGGTCCAACGGGTTCCGGAAAAACGCTTATTGCGAGAACCCTTGCCCGAATTCTCGATGTGCCCTTTGCCATAGCTGATGCTACGCCTCTTACAGAAGCCGGTTATGTTGGCGAAGATGTTGAAAACGTCATTTTAAGGCTTCTGCAATCTGCAAACTTTGATGTTGAAAGAGTCCAGTACGGAATTGTATATATAGATGAAATCGACAAAATAGCGAGAAAATCACCCAATCCATCCATAACAAGGGATGTATCTGGCGAAGGGGTTCAGCAAGCCCTGCTGAAAATCGTGGAAGGTACCCTCGCGAATGTACCCCCGCAAGGTGGAAGGAAACGCCCCTATCAGGAATTTATCAAGGTTGATACATCCAACATACTTTTCATTGTTGGAGGAGCTTTTGATGGACTTGAGAATATAATCCAGGAGAGAATCCTTACATCCACTATGGGCTTTGGTGCGGAAATAAAGGGTAAAAGGGATTATCGAATCGGAGAGATCCTTTCACACGTAGGACCTGATGATTTGATTCAGTACGGTCTTATTCCGGAATTTGTCGGACGTTTCCCCGTTCTCACGACCCTGAATGACCTGAATATCGAAGATCTGAAAAAGATAATGCTCGAACCGAAAAACGCGATCATAAAGCAGTACCAAAAACTTCTCGAGCTTGACGGCATTGAACTTGAATTAACAGAAGGTGCACTGGAAGCCATTGCAGAGAAAGCCCTTTCCCGGGGTACTGGAGCCAGGGCTTTGAAAAGCGTTATTGAAAGCGTCATGATGAATATCATGTTTGAAGCGCCGTCGATGAAAAATGTTGAAAAGGTTATTGTAACCCGGGAAGTTGTTGAAGGCCGCAAAGAAGCCAAAGTTATAAAGAGAGAATCTGCCTGATGAAAGTGCTTGCTATTGAAAGTTCTTGCGATGAAACAGCGATAGCGATTGTCGATGAAGGTAAGTTGATTTCAAATGTACTTGCCTCTCAGATTAAGATTCATCAGAAATTTGGTGGCGTAGTGCCTGAGCTCGCAGCCAGGCATCATCTTAGCAATATTGTTCCGCTTGTCGATGAGGCTTTTGAAAGAGCCGGGATATCCATAGAAGAAATAGATGTCTTTGCCGCAACCTATGGGCCAGGGCTTGTGGGTTCACTTCTGGTTGGCCTTTCCTTCGCCAAAGGACTCGCATTGGCTCTGAACAAGCCTTTTGTTGCTGTCAATCATCTGCATGGACATCTATATGCGAATATGATCACCTTCCCAAAGTTGAGCCCACCTTTTCTAATGCTACTCGTATCTGGAGGTCATACAGAGCTATTCAACGTGAATTCCTGGGACTCCTTTGAGAGAGTCGGGAAAACGCGAGATGACGCTGCTGGAGAAGCTTTTGACAAAGTGGCAAGGCTGCTGGGATTGAGTTATCCCGGCGGACCCGAAATAGAAAAACTCGCAAAGAAAGGAGAAGTGAAGTACAGCTTTCCCCGTTCTTTGCGTGAAAAAGGTAATTATGATTTCAGTTTCAGCGGTTTAAAAACCTCGGTGCTGTATTTTATAAAGAAGAACCCCGGTGCGAAAAAGGAAGATATCGCCGCTTCTTTTCAGGCTGCAGTGGTCGATTCCTTGCTAAGCAAAACCTTTGCAGCAGCGGAAAAGTATAGATTAAAGGACATTGTGTTTGCCGGAGGGGTTGCTGCTAACAGTTATCTAAGAGAAAAAGCCGGGCGGCTTTCTGAGGGGAAGTACAGCATCTATTTTCCTCCAATAGAGTTCTGCACTGATAACGCTGCTATGATCGCAATGGCAGCATACCATAAAGCAAAAAGGGGAGAATTCTCTCCCCTGGGTACCAATGCGATACCTTATCTCAAATTTTAGTCTTCGGAACTCTTTGTTTTCTCGGAAGAACTTCGAGAATCGGTCGAATAGAAACCACTTCCCTTAAACACGACTCCAACGCTTGCAATGGCCTTTCTCAATTTTCCCCCGCAGGAGGGACAGGTAGTTAAAGGTTCTTCGCTTATCTTCTGGAAGGCTTCGATTTCATTTGCGCACGATTCGCAGACGTATCTGTATCTTGGCATAGCTTCCCCTCCTTTTCTATTCTTCAGCGTATTCAGGAATGACACAGATGAACTTCAGTGCCTCCTTGCTGTCATTTCTGAACTGGTGAACCACATTACCCGGAACGTATACGAAAGAACCTGTTTCAGCAATTCTATCACCATCGGGAGTGACAACTGTTGCGGTCCCGGATAAAATGTACACTTCGTGTTCCCAATCATGTGAGTGTTTCGGACTATGGCCGCCCGGGGCAACTGTAAAGAGCCTCATGACAAAATTCGGAGCGCCAAGATTCTTGCCTATCAATACCCTTTTTTCAACGCCTTTTATCTCTTTATTATCAAACTTCTGAGGTTTTATTTCGAGAGATTTTCCTATGATTATTTTGTCTTTCATTTGTCAAACGCCTCCCGTAGCTTTTTCGGTATGGTTTCTTAGAAACAAATTCAATTACAACCCTTCTGTAGGGTTCAAGTCCTACAGAATAGCTTTTCAGGTTTCTATATTTTGATACGACTTCGTGTACTATTCTTCTCTCTTTAGCGAACATGGGCTCGAGCTCCACTCTTCTTCTGTTTTGAATAACAAGCTGCGCCATTTTGTAGGCAAGGTTTTCAACATTTTGCCTTCTTTCTTCTTTGTAATTCCCGACATCTACAGAAACGTTTAGCTTAACATCGGAAAGCCTGTTTGCATATATGCTTACTATGTGCTGAAAAGCACTGACAGTTTTTCCATGCCTTCCAATCAATCTGGATACCTCTATTCCTTTTATGTCGATGAAAATGGTTTTTCTCTCGATTTTGATATCAAAAACCACATCTTTGTTGAAGTGTTTCAATATTCCTTCGAGATATTCTCCTATTTTCCTCTCGAAATAGTTGGGTAAAAGCTGAACTTCGATAACCGCTTCCTTACCGCCCAGAAAGCCTAAAAAACCTTTTGAGCCTTTCTCTACTACCTTGACGTTTAATTCATCTTCATAAGCGTCGTACTTTGAAATTGCCGTTCTTACCGCTTCTTCAACGCTCGGAGCTTTAATCGTATCGAGTTTCACGCCAGAGCACCTCCTGAATCTAAGACGATATCTTATTTAGCGGGTTTTGGTGGAAGACCTAAAACCTCTCTCATCGAAATCCCTTTCATGCCGAATTTTCTGTAAACATAGATGGTGATGAGCAACTGGATAATACTGTTTGTAGCGTAGTAAATAAATAAACCCGTTGGCAAAGTGTAGAAAAGGAAGGGGAAGACCATGGACATTATCATTGACTGTCTGGCGGTCTTTCCATCCTGGCTGGTAACCGTGGCAAGGTATATGCCCGTCACGATACTGATCAATATCAAAAGACTGTTCTGCAAAAAGCCACCGGAGGAAAGATCAGACCAGATAAGGAATTTAGGTGCGTAAGCAAACATTTCGCTGAAATACCTTATTACCGAGTAAAGCACGAAAAACACCGGCAGCTGAATGAGCAAGGTCAAACAGCCTGTTGCGGGGTTAATGTGCTTTTCCCTGTATAGAGCCATGAGAGCCTGTTGCTGTTTTTGTGGGTCTTTGTACTTCTTGCGAATTTTTTCTATTTCTGGCTGTACTTTCCGCATCTCTATCATGGATTTGGTTTGAACATGGTACAGAGGATAAAGCACTAACCTTACAACGAGGGTGAACAGGATAATCGCCCAGCCAAAATTGCCGGTTAGCTTGAACAGATAATACAGGAAGACAACAAGGCCGTGGTGGATGTAGCTGAAAAATCCCAAAGCCCCAACCTCAGAAAGATTCTGCTTTATCGTGTCATATAGCTCTGGAATTGCCTCTGATATGTATACGAGCTTCACCGGACCTGCATAGACCTTTATAGAACCACTACCACTTTTTGTGTTCAAGATGCCATCAGAGAAAACCGCATCTGTTGAATAAAGTGTCATTAAAGATTTGGGCTTTCCAAGGTAGCTCATGTGATAACTATTTGGGTCGAAGGTCTTCGTATTTGAGATATATGGAAAAGTCATGGATATAGGCTCTGAGAAACTATATTGAACCTCAAAATCATAGTAAGGGTTATCGTATATTACAAAGGTCTTTGTACCCTTTTCATAATCAAATCTGATAATAAAAGCCCCGCTAACTTCGTCTCTGAATGCAGTGTGAGATATGGGGATGAGTTCGGTATCTCCAACGAAAACATTGAAACCATCGTTTCCATAGCGGGATATGAGATCAGTGCTTCTATCCACTTTAATATATATGTCCTTAAGCACTCCAAGATTCAGATCAAAGGATATGACAAAGGTTTTGCTTTCTAGAGTAAATGTCCCGTCAGTTCCTTCCTTTGTTGTCATATCATAGGCAAACAATGTGGAAGTGAAAAGCATTACAACGGAGAGTAGAAGGATGCTAAAAACCTGTTTTTTCATTTTTCTTCCTCCTCGGAAATGAAAGTGTGATGTGGAATTCCTTCGGCACGGGATCATTCCCGCCTGGATTGAATGGGTTACAGCGCAAAACGCGCCATGTACCAAGTAACAATCCTCTGAAAAAGCCAAAGCGCTCTATGGATTGGTACATATAAGTAGAGCAGGTAGGCGTAAACCTGCAACTGGGAGGTTTTAACGGAGAGATGTACTTTTTATAGAACTCAATTAATTTCAGTGCCGTTGTTTTTGCAATTCTCATTTTTTCCTTGCTTTTCATCGATTCGTCTCGCAATCCTCAACAATCTTTCACAGAGCATGTGATAGTCAACTTTGTTGCACTTAAACGAGTCTGATAAATCTTTTCTCGCAATAAAGAGTATATCATAGCCTTTGGGAAAAACCGCCTTGTTTCTTCTGAATACCTCTTTTACAAGCCTTCTTAATCGATTCCGGTCATGTGCTTTCCCAAATTTCTTTTTCACCGATATACCTATACGAGAAAAAGGCAGACTGTTCTTGATATATATTACAACAAAAAAAGGGTCTTGAATTACATCGCCTTGCCTGAACACCCTATCAAAGTCTGCCTTCTTTCTCAGCCTTTCTTCCCTTTTTAAGAATGCTCTTTCAGGTGTCACACAGCCAGTCTCTTTCTTCCCTTTCTGCGCCTTCGAGCAAGAATAGCTCTACCAGACTTACTACGGCTTCTCACAAGAAAACCATGAGTCCTCTTTCTCTTGATCCTTGATGGCTGATATGTTCTTTTCACGGGTCTACCTCCTTTTTTCGCTGTCCTTACTCATTATACGTATCACTTAAAAAGCTGTCAAGAAGGTTATTTTAAGATTAGTTGTGATTTTGAATATTTTCTTCAACTCGGGAGAATTTCATTAAGAATAGTGAAATCAGCAGATAGTATAATTAATGAGAAGAAATTTGAGGTGATTAAATGATATTGACTTTAAGAGGCAAAAACTTTCTAACCTTTCCGGAGTTTTACATGGAGTTTTCAACGGGTATGAATGCAATCACCGGAGAATCCGGAGCGGGAAAAACTGTTTTATTAAGAGCCTTAAAGGTGATAACCGGCAAGGCTATCGATCAGAATGTGGAGCCCGGAAGCTTTGTAGAAGCAACCTTTTTAGGAGATGAAACGGTTTTTGCAAGAGCCTCTGAGCTCGGACTTGACTTTGATGGTGAGGAATTTCTCGTCAGGGTTGATTTTCATCCTCAGAAGACTCTTTACAGGTTGAACGGCCATATTATTCCCAGGCAACTGGTGAAAGAATTACTGGACGGGCATATAGAAATCCACTCCCAGCATGGGAGCGTGAAGCTACTTGATCCCTCCAGACATCATTTGATACTCGATAAAGTCATATCAAGCAATTTGATCCGCGATTATGAGAAAAAATACAACCAGCTTATCTCTATCAGGAGAGCTCTCGGAAAGCTTCATGTAGATCCTTCGGCTATTGAAAGGGAAAAGGATTTTACCCAATACCAAATTGCAGAAATCGATAACGCTCGGCTAAATCCAGCAGAAGACAACGAGGTTGAACTGAAATATAAAAAAGCACAGAATGCAAAAATCCTCCAGCAAAACTTTGAAAATCTCGTGAATATTTTGAAAGAAGCTGACGACTCAGCTTATGTAAAACTTTCGACAGCTATAAGGGAATTAAACCGCTTCCGCTCGCTGGGATACGATGATCTTTTAGAACACGCCCAGCTTGCCCTTGAAGAAATTGGCTATTTGCACGATATGCTGACAAATGAAATGGAAACCTTTGAAATCGATGAAGAAGAGCTTGTCAGGCTTGAAGAAAGGCTTAATCTTATTCAATCGCTTAAGCGGAAATATGGAAGCACCGTTGAAGAGATCCTTGAGATGAAGAAGGAACTCGAATCGAAACTCAAAGAGCTTCAGGAACTTGAAAACAAAAAAAAGGAACTGTTGAATATGGAAAAAGAGCTTCTTGAAGAATTAGAAAATCTTGGATCTCAACTTGATAAAGAGCGAAAAAAAGTCGCTGAAAAGCTCTATAAAGAAATTAAGAAGCATCTACATGATTTGAGAATGCCTTCGGCAGCATTGGAATTTAGATTTTTCCCGGAGCCTTCTCCTATGGTTTATGGAACTTCCAGAGTGGTACTTTTTGTTCGAACCAATCCTGGTGCTGACTTCATGGAATTGGGTTCCGTAGCTTCAGGTGGGGAGCTGTCGAGGATCATACTTGCCATTGAAGCGGCGGTAAAGGACAGTCTTGATCTTGGGACAATTGTGTTTGATGAAATTGACGCCGGTGTTGGCGCAAGACAGGGTCATATTCTGGCTGAAAAGCTTAACGAAATAGCCAAAAGCACCCAGTGTGTGGTGATTACACATTTGCCACAAATCGCTGAAAAAGCCAGAAAGCATTTTGCAGTGACTAAAAAGACCACAGATACCTTTGCTTACTCGAATATTGTGGAACTGACACCCGAGGAAAGAAAAAAAGAAATCAAAGATATGATAGGAAAATTAGAGGTGAGATGATGGACAGGAATGAATTGATAAGAAAAATAGTAGAAGAAAAAGGTGCAGAAGCCATCCCGATTTTACTGGAACTCTTGAGGAAGGAAGATGATGCCACTGCTCAGATTTGCCTTGATGCTTTGGCTCAAATTGGTGAAGAAGGCCGAATGGCACTTATAAATGAATTGAAGCGGATCGTGAAGGAAGGCATCATGAACGATATTACAGCCCTTTACATAGCCGACCGTTTGGGAGACCTACACGAAAAAAGAGCCGCTTCCACTCTTTATTCCCTGCTTCAGTTTTACGATGATGAAAATGCGCAGGTTGTCATTTACGAAGCCCTGGCAAAGCTTGGCGAAGGAGAAAGGGTTGTGGATGTGCTAACGTTGTTCCTTGAGGAAGGCGAAAATCAGGAGTTCATCGACCAGTTGATAATGGCGCTGAGCCACACAAAATCCATAAAAGCGCTTAAAGCTCTT
The DNA here is from genome assembly GCF_001636545.1 of Kosmotoga arenicorallina S304. Classification (GTDB taxonomy): domain Bacteria; phylum Thermotogota; class Thermotogae; order Petrotogales; family Kosmotogaceae; genus Kosmotoga_B; species Kosmotoga_B arenicorallina. Next base: position 44,860 of record NZ_JFHK01000015.1, read on the forward strand.
GTAAAGCTCTATTCAAGGGAAAACCTTGATAGAGGTACAAAGGCATTCATACTGGAAGGAATTCAGATGCTTGTAATGGACAGGCCTGAATTCAAGGAAGTACTCGGCACCCTGGAAAAGGGTGATGAGATACTTGAAAAGCTCTACCTCTGGAGAAAGGAAAACAGGGGAAATGGACACTGAACTTTTTGAAAAGCTTTACCTCGCTGGCTGCCAGATACTGCCTGACGTAAAGCTGTCAGAATATACAACGATCAGGATAGGCGGGCCAGCAAGGGCAGTGATCTTTCCGCAGAATTTGGATGCTTTCATAGATACGTTGAGCATACTCGCAGAAAAAAATGAACACTACAAAATTCTCGGTGGAGGCTCAAACGTAGTCCCGCCTGATGAGTACAAGGGCATTGTAGTAAGCACAAGAGCCCTTACAGGAGCGAAGTTTAGCGGGAACCGTGCGGTTGTCGATTGTGGGCTCGGCATTCAGCGCTTGATAAGACTTGCCGCTTCACATGGGCTTTCCGGTCTTGAATTCCTTTCTGGCCTTCCGGGGAGTCTCGGGGGTGCACTGTTCATGAATGCAGGCGCCTTTGGTGGCGAGATAGGAGATCTGGTGGAAGAAGTTGCAGTTCTCGATGACGGTTTCAATATAAAACTTCTAAAAGCTGAGGAAATAGAGTTCTCTTATCGCTCGAGCTCCCTGAGTAATTATGTTATTTTAAATGCCACTCTGAAATTCAGTTACGCTCAACCCGAAAAAGTGTTAAAGGAAATGGAGCACATATTAAAAAGGAGGTTAGAAAAGCAGCCTCTTGACCAGCCAAGTGCTGGGAGCACATTCAAAAGGCCACGAAAGGACTTTTATGTAGGGACAACAATTGATGCCCTTGGCCTTAAGGGATTGAGGGTAGGTGGAGCTGAAATTTCCCGGAAACACGCAGGATTTATTGTAAACCGGGGAAAGGCTACCCAGGAAGATGTGGTGAGGTTGATAGAGAGGGTACGGGAAATTGTATATTCGACTTACAATGTTAAACTTGAAACAGAGGTAGAAATATGGAAGGGGGGATCATATGCCTGATGATTTCAACGAAGATTTTGAAATGCCTAAGAAAAGGCAGCCGATAAAGCTCACAGTTGGCTTTATCTGGATTATTGTGCTGATCATCATTGCGATTTATTTCCTGTCGGGTTTTTTCTTTGTAGGACCGGCAGAAGTCGGTCTGGTAAAAAGGTTCGGGGCATATCGCATATCAGTTGGGCCTGGCCTACATTATCACCTGCCCACGCCGATAGAAAGTGTTGTGAAAGTGAACACATCAGCTCTCCGAAAAGAGGAAATCGGTTTTAGAACAATTACACCAGGAAGCTACAGGTCCTATGAAGACGAAGCTCTTATGCTTACAAACGATGGCAACATAGTATATGTCGAAGCCGTTGTGCAATACTATGTGCTTGAGCCTGAAAAGTTCGCTTTCAACCTTGTTGACCCGTCGGTTATAGTGAGGTTCACCACTGAAGCCGTCATGAGGGAAGAGGTCGCTGCAGTGGGAATAAACGATATCCTTACGGTGCAAAGAGAAAGCATTTCCAACAAAGCCGCAGAGAGAATTCGCGAAGAACTTGAAAAGATCAACGCGGGTATTGCCGTGAAAAACGTTTATTTGCAAGAAGTCAGTCCGCCGTCGCAGGTCATTGCAGCTTTTGACGATGTAAACAACGCAAAGCAGGACAAAGAAAAGCTTATAAACGAGGCTGAAAGATACAAGAACGACGTAGTCCCGAAAGCTCAGGGAAACGCCGCAAAAATGTTGAGAGAAGCCGAAGCCTATGCTCAGGAAAAATATTTAAAGGCCTTCGGGCAAGCGCAAAGGTTTAAGAGCATCCTGAAAGAATACGAAAAGGCTCCCGAGATAACGAAGAAGAGGCTGTACCTTGAAATGTTGAATAGTATCCTGAGCAGCAGTGAGAAGTACGTCATTACCGGCGATTCCGGAGTGTTGAAACTGCTCAACCTCCCGTTAATGGAAGGGGGGAATTGATATGAAGCTTCTGATTACATTGGTGATAATTGTCATTATTGCGATAATTCTCCTTCCGGGTTTCTTTTACATTGTTGACCAGACAGAACAGGCAGTAGTTCTCAGATTTGGTGAAATCGTCAAAGTCAATACGGACCCGGGGTTGTATATAAAGCAACCCTTTATAGATAATGTTGTTCGCTTTGAAAAGAGACTGCTTGTTTACGATGTTCCAGCCGAAAGGATTTTCACAAAAGACAAAAAAACTCTTTTAGTCGATACCTATGCCCTGTGGAAAATCTATGACCCCGAGAGGTTTGTAAAGTCTATGAAAACCGTAGAAATTGCCCAGACAAGGATTGACGATGTCGTTTACTCAAAAGTCAGGAACATTATAGCGAGTATGGATTTTGAAGAAGTGATTTCAGAAAAGCGTCCGGAAATCCTTGATACAGTTACCACTGAATCAGCTTCAGAAATGCTTGATTTTGGCATACAGATCGTTGCTGTAAGAATAAAGAGGGCCAACCTTCCTCAGGAAAACATGACCGCCGTGTTCAACCGAATGAAATCTGAAAGGTATCAGGAAGCGGCTTTGATTAGAGCAGAAGGTGAAAAAGAAGCCAACATGGTAAGAGCAGATGCTGACAAGACAGTTACAATAACGCTTGCAGAAGCGGAAAAAACAGCAGAGATCCTTAAGGGAACAGGAGATGCTTCTGCATTATCGATTTATGCTGAAGCTTTCTCACTTGATCCCGAATTCTACGATTTCTGGAAGAGAATGGACGTTTACGAAAACACTCTGGGAAAATCCAAATTCATACTCGGCTCTGAAATGGACTTTATCGACAAACTCATGAAAGGTGAGTGAAGGTGGACTGTTACCTATCCCTGATAGCCAACGCAAAATTCAAAACTAACATCAAACGTTCAATCTTTATAGGCCATGCAGTTCATTGTACAACGGAACATGAAGCGAAAGAGTTCATTAAAGAAATTTCCCGGCAATACAAAGATGCAACTCACAATTGCTGGGCTTATAAAGTGAACGAAAAGGGTATAAAGTTCAATTTTTCCGACGCCGGCGAACCCCATGGTTCCGCCGGCCGTCCTATTTTTTCAGCCATTGAGTCTATGAATATGGTTGATGTAGCGATTGTGGTTACAAGATACTTCGGTGGAGTAAAACTTGGCGTAAGAGGTCTTATCGATGCATACAGATTCACCGCTCAAAGTACCCTTGAAACAGCTGAAAAAGGGAGGTACTGTCCCGGAATAAAATTCAGTGCCGAAATAGATTACGGTGCCTGGAATGATTTCACCAGGCGATATAAAGAAGGCACTGATTTTAACATCGCCCAGATTGATTATGGTGCCTCCATTAAAGTCTTGCTCACTTCCAAAGCTGACAAGTTCGACTCTCTCACCAAATTCTTTCTCGAAAGGCGTATCCCTATTGAAAAAAGAGAAAATATCACCTTCATAGAGAAATTATAACCTCTTTCAGAAACCGAATTTCTATTGGCGGGCATATTCTGCGGAAACTACTTCAATTATTAAATATTTCTATAAATAAATATTTTATATATTTAATAAATATGATAAAATATAATCACCTCGATATAGGGGAAGTGATTGCATGGTTGTTGTTACAGGAGCGACAGGACACATAGGAAATGTACTAGTGAGAAAGCTTGTCAATGAAGGCGTTTCTGTAAAGGCTCTGTTTGCACCGGGTGATAACCTGAAAGCATTGTTGAATATGCCTGTTGAATTGATACCCATGGACATTCTTGATTATGAAGGGCTTGTTAGAGCGTTCAAAGGAGCCGATGCCGTATTCCATCTTGCAGGTTTGATTACAATCATGCCTTTCTTCCAGAAAAAGGTATTCAGAGTAAATGTGGAGGGCACAAAGAACGTAATAAGGGCATGTCGGAAAGCCGGTGTAAAAAGGCTTGTTTATGTAAGCTCTGTGCACGCATTAAGTGAGCCTGAAAAAGGGGCTGCGATCGATGAGAATTTCGGATTCAACGTAAAGAAAGTTTATGGGTGTTACGGAAAATCAAAAGCTCTGGCCGGCAGAGAGGTGGAGAGGGCAGTTTCCGAAGGCCTTGATGCAGTTATTTTATGCCCCAGTGGTGTTATCGGACCCTATGATTACAGGGGTTCTGAAATGGGAACGCTGTTTCGGGATTTTGTGAGGGGGAAATTCCGTATATCTGTGAATGGTTGTTTTGACTTTGTTGATGTCAGAGATGTGGCAGATGGAATTATTAGAGCGTGGAAAAAAGGAAAATCGGGCGAAAAATATATACTCAGCGGGCACATGATAACGATGAAAAAGCTTGTGGCTTTGCTTTATAAATATACAGCACAAAAGAGAAAGAAAATATTCTTTGTGCCGGAAGTGCTGGTATATCCTGTCGCTGCTGTAATGACTGCTTACTACTGGTTGTCCGGCTCAAAGCCCCGGTTTACCTTTTACTCCCTTCATACCCTTCGCAGGTATTACAGGTTTTCACACGAAAAGGCTTCCAGAGAATTAGGATATTTTCCAGGGCCAATAGAAGAAACTGTAAAAGCCACTCTCGAATGGTTTACAAAAGAAGCAAACACACTTACCTATAATCGGCAATATCGTTCTTGTTAAAGAGGAGTTTTTAAGTTCTTTTCTGTGTTTGTAAATTGCTATAAGGAAAGTACCTCCAAAGAGCAGAAGAAGATTTCTTTCTTTCGCAAAGATTGATTTCAGCAAAACATATACAAACAAGGCAAAAAGTCCGAGCATATACCTTACTGCATCATTATAACGGTTGCTTCTGGGTTTTGTTAGGGAAAATATGGTGAAAATCGTGCCCAGCAGAACCGGTGCTTCCCATGCGGTAAGCAACGTCCAGGCACCGAAAGTCGTTGCTATTGCTTTGCCACCTCTAAACCTTAACATGGGAGGAAATGCGTGACCTGCTATACCGGCCAAAGCCGCAATTGCTATTATGTATTCATTGTCGACCATCCCTGATGATATGAATATTTCCAGAGGGAATATACCTTTCAGGAAGTCTAGAACCAGCGCGGTGATGCCAGGTTTCCAGCCGGCAGCTCTCCACAGGTTTGATGCCCCGGGATTGCCATCTGTAACCCCTCTCAAGTCTATTCCTATTTTCTTTGCGATAATTGCTGAATACATAACTGATCCGGATAAGTACTGGAAAATAATCGCACCAATTCCATAAAGGATTTCCTGGTTAGACACGGATAACCCTTCCTCTCCAGGAGACTTTTCTCATAAATAGAGTCTTAAATGTCGAAACAACAAAAATCAGGAGAAAGAAAAGAAAATGCAACGGATAAAACACATAATCATACCAGGAATAGTCTCCAAGTGGTTTTGAAAGTATATATATAACCAGCACCATACCGGTGTACACAAAAAAGTGTGACAAGGAATCGAACATCCAGAATATGGAAGAGTAAAATCCTGCCATCCATATGAAAGCTACAATGAAATTCAAAACGCCTCCAGTAATTGAACCAGCTGACATGTTTTTTGTATGACCTTCAAAGAGCTGTAGGATTCCCCCGGGATACATTCTGAACTTTAAAAAGCCGTTTCCAAGAAAGTTGGAGACATTTTTCCCATTTTCAAGATACATCCTGCCGAATTTCAAATCTTCAAGAACGGTATTCTTGATAACTTTGTGTCCGCCAGTTTCGAAATAGTCCTTTCTCGAAGTAACTATCACTGGGCCAAATGCGCCTGCAGGTTTTAAGTTTCGAAACCTGAAATTTTTGCTACAATACACCGTGAGCAAGTTAGCTGTAAACCCGAGATGTTCGTAAAAGCGTTCAAACCTCTGGTAAGGCCACACGGATATCATACCGCCTAACTTGTTATACTTCGACAACAGAATCCCGATTGCTTCCTTTTCAGGCTCCACATCGGCATCGAGAAATATCAGCAAATCGCCATCGGAATTATGCACTCCATTCCATAAAGCCCAGGATTTCCCTATCCAGTCTTCAGGTGGATCTTCTTTCAAATTCACCAGCTTGACCCTATTATCTACTCTTGAATACGTTTCCACAATTTTTGCAGTTTTATCAGAAGAGTCATCGTTGATGACTATGATTTCATCCGGCTGAACTGTTTGATTAAGCAAAGCAGAGAGTATCTTCCCGATATTCAATTCTTCGTTCCTTGCTGGAATAATAACGGAAATTTTTTGAACTCCATTTTTCTTTTCCAGGCTGATTTCATTCGGAATAGTTCTCTTTAAAATGTGAGAGCGAATTGATATCAGATAGAAAAAGGATATTGCAAAGTTAAAAATAATCGCGGCACTCTTCAATAAAAACTCCATTTAGCCACCCCTAAAACCCTAATATGTCAGAAAATAAAAACCAAATGATTAAAAAATCAATTGAGCTTAAAGATGAAATAGTTCAAAATCAAAGCGAAACTAACCCAAAACAAATAGGGAAGGAGTAAAAAAGCTGCGGGTTTTGAGATTTTATAGAAAATGTTCATATTTGCTAAAATGAATGCCCATAACAAAATTATTTCCATAAGAGCAAAAAAAGGGTTTTCAAGGCCAAAGAAAAAGAAAGACCAGAGCAAATTTAAGGAAAGCTGAATAGAATAAACGCCAACTGCAAGATTTCGCCTGCCCCCAAAATTCTTTCTCCATACCAGATAAAAAGAAATTCCTATAAGAATAAACAAGGAAGTCCAGACAGGTGCGAATAACCAGTTGGGAGGGTTAAATGAAGGTTTGTTCAAAGACGCGTACCAGGTATCAATGGAACTCGAAGTAAAAAAGGAACCCAGAAATCCTGCTGATAGAGTAATTATTACCGAAATAATTAATTTCGGATAGCTTTTCATTTACCCATCTCCCAATTATTAAGATACATACCTAAAACTTACTTTTGCCTATCTTTGTTGCCTTTTCTGCAGCAATTTTCCCGGTTAGTATCGACATGGGCACCCCGGCAGGGCTGTAAGCCCACTGACCAGCCTGGAATATATTTGGTATCGGCGTCAGGACAGCTTTGCCAGCAGAAGCAATCTTATTGATTACAGGCATGTGTTTTTCAAATGCCCACCCTGTAATAGCGCCCTCGGAAGTTCCTACTCTTTCTTGAATACTCAAAGGAGAAAAGGAAAAGGAAGCGGTAACTTTTTCTTTCAACATGGGATATATTGAATTTGAAATCACTTTTACAATGCGCTTTTCAAGCTCCGATTTGAATTCATCATACCAGCCGTCTTTTCGGACTTTTTCAAACAAATCATATTCTGCAAGCAGGCTTATTATCACGCCGGTTTTACCTTTAGGTACCATTTGGGGATCTTTCAGCCCCGGGATGGATATTTCGTAGGTGTTTAGATTGAGGAACTTATCAACCCAGTTCAAAACCTCTTCTTTTCCTTTGTCTTTCCAGTTACCCAGCAATAGATTTAACTCCCTTTTATGAGTCTCACCCAGACCGGTTCTTGAAGGGGTGTAAAAAAAGTGCCCGTATGCGATTTTTCTGAAGCTCTCCAGTGGTTCATCCACTTCTAAAAATACGCTAAACACGGAATCCCCACCCCGACAGTTCAAAAATTGTCTTTTAGCTTCTTCAAATTTATCTTTTGTTCTAGGATCAAGATTGGCAGTTTTTGTTATCGAATAAAAGGTTTTCAAATCTGCAGCCCAGACAAGGCTGTTGTACTCATAAAAATTCCCGTTCTCATCTCTTATCTGGCACCTGTCAGCGAATACCTCGGTAATTCTTGTTCCGGTTAGTATTTCGCCTCCATATTCTATTACTTTATCTTTGACAACCTCGGCAAGTTTCCCCACGCCACCCTTGGGATAGAAATAATCCAGATACAAAGAAAAATAACTCAACGCGAAAAACGCAGGCGTATTTTTGAAAAAATGCTGTGCAATGATATCTCTCAGGGAAGTATTCTCGATTATTTTTTCAAGATAACTCTCAACAGGGACATTCATTTTATTTATCTTGCCCAGAGTTAAAAGAAACCTCGGCAACCATGGAAGGAGCGTTTTGAAGACAAAGCCTGTATCTCGTTTTAAATCTTTGAACATGGGATTCTCTATACCATATAATACATCCATGTATTTCATAACTTTACGGATTATCTTGATGATGCTGTCAACTTCTTTCTCACTTTGTGGATACATCCTTACTAGCAGATCCCTGTAATCCATCAGGCTATCAATTCCCTCAATGTTCAAGACTTCCTTTTCGATGCCAACTGAAACAGGGCTTTTGACAGTTTCAAGAGAAATATCGAGATCATTAAGCATGGGGAATATTATACCGGCATCTTCCAGCGCTCTCACACCAGCGTCAAAATAAAATCCATTGTGCTCAAAGGTGTTGACCAATCCTCCGCAGGTTTCGTTTTTTTCTATCAGAAGCACCTTTTTTTTACTGCGCGCAAGGTAAGCAGCAGATGTAAGCCCTGCAATGCCCCCACCTACTACGATTGTGTCATATTTCTTTTTGCTCATATGCCGACTATCCCCCCCTCCATTTGATTTGAATTCAACCTGCCCAGTTCAATGCTTTTATTCCATAATTCATAGGCGGCTTCTTTATCGACTGCAGGTGGAGCTGGCTCTTCCAAAGTGGTGAGATTGAAGAATTTTCCGGAAATATGCTCTACCTCACTGGATACGCCCAAATAGTAAAGGGCTTCAGCCGAAATATCAGCTGGCCTTAGATTTTTATCTATAAAGGTCTTTTTGAACCATTTGTAAAAAGGCCCGTTGTCCTTTCCAGAATTTGATCTGACAGCACCCGGGTGCATTGCATTAATCGTTACCCCGGAATTCTTGAAATATTCATCAAAAACCAGCATGGATAGTAGCTGTGCTAGCTTTGCCGAGCCATAAGACTTCAATCCCGAATATCGTCTTTTTTGCCAGTTCAAATCATCTAATTTCAATCCCCAGGCGGCAAAGCGGTAACCCTCCGAATTCACAAGAATAATTCTCGTCTTTTCTTGAGACTTGAGCTTTTCCATCAAAAGATAGTTTATGATAAATGAACTGAGATAATTAACAACAAAACATTTTTCCAGCCCATCTTCTGTCAGCTCGCGCTTTGTGAGGTATACACCTGCATTGTGTATAAGGACATCGATTGGTTTTTCAAGCTTTGAAAGAGCCCTGGCGACCCTGTGGATATCATCCAGCTTGCTCAAATCTGCCAGTTCATAATTGCAGGAGACATCGAAATCCCTTTCTATCTCTTCACACAACGCTTCTGACTTCTCTCTGTTTCTGTTTATGCATAACAAATTCGCCCCTTTAGACGCGAATTTCCTTGCTGTAACATATCCGATTCCAGAGGTTGCGCCTGTTACAACTACAAGTTTGTTGGTGAACTCGTCGTTGCAGATTTTGGGATCTAACCGATTGTTTTTGATCATTGCGAATACGTTAGACCAGCGGTATTCTTTGAAATACTTAAAGAACTTGCTTTTCTTTTTCATGATAAGCTTCAACCAAACTTTCTCTTCATGAATTTTCTGTATGCTTTGCCAAAGCCGGGTATATTATCAAAAATGTCTCCCCATAAATCATAGTAATCTCTCTGCTCAATTATCTTTCCCTTTTCATTTATCGTTAAGCGGCTAACCCCATAGAGAACGGAGCTCTTATATTTCTTAAAAGCGATGGTCATCTCCCACTCGATGAAAAAGTCCCTACCCCTATGCAATGCACGTACAATTTTCATATTCAGGGATTTTGAGCGCTTTGCAAGGCGCTCGGTCATTGCCTTGAACTCTTCAATTCCCCTTATTTCTTGAATTGAGTCTCTGAAATATATCTCGTCATCATAATAAGGTAGAATATGAGACCAATCAGGCTTTCCTTCGGTGTTATATGTCTTTGACCATAACTCTTTCAAAATTTCCAGGGTTAATTTATATTCCTTTTCCGTTTTGTCTTTGCCATTTAATTCATCAGTCATAGTTTTCCTCTATAAATAAGCATCCTGCTTTTGGTTTTTATAATTATAACCTATAATCATTTTTTAACAAAAAAAAGAAACTTTCCCCTCTGGTTCACAGGAAAGTCCCTTTTTAATATCACTCCAGATTTTGGAGAGGTTGTTGCCTATTTAATTCCAGAAACGGATACATTAAACAGTTTAACAGCTTTTGGGCCGGAATACCTTTTGGACTTCTGGACTTCTTTTGAAAGAAGAAGATCCCTTTGAACCTGGTTTATATTACCGCTTATAGATCCGCCTGTTATCGGATACCTCTCTTTACCGTCAAAGTACCAACCAAGGCGTATTTCCCCGCCAAAGTCTCCCGTAATACTGTCCACATTGAAGGCCGAAAATAGCGCAATTTCAAGATGAGGACCCTCACGAAGCTCATCAAGGGAGTCCCTTCCCGGCTCCACGGAGAAATTGTGAATGTTCCCGGTGGGCTCTACCCCAAGGTAATGGCTATAACGCACATCACCCCAGTATTTTACCAGCTTTCCATCTTTTATTATCTGTTCCTTGTCCAGCGCGAATCCATCGCCATCATATGGAGCGGAGTAAAAAGATCCCGGCATGAAAGGATCAAGAGTTACCGTAATTCCATCACCTTTGAAATCACCCTGGACGCTATCGCCAATCTTGAAGGTGGATACTTTTTCATACACAGCCCTGGCACTTGAGTTATCCACATAGTAACTCAAAAAATCCTCTGCTGGCTCTGAGACCAGTATTACAGGGGCTGATCCCAGTGCGGGAGTAGGTTTCGCTTTAGCACGGTCCAGAGCTTCTTTGAGAAACTCGTCCACTGCTTTTGAAATGGAGTCTGGCTCATAATCTGAAAATCTCAGCTGATGATACAGCTCCACCTCTTCTTTACCCGTTGCGGTTACAACGAGTTCAATAAAGGCTCTTACGGCATCGAACTGGACATCAACGCCACGAGAGTTCAGGATATGTGTTTTAGTCTTTGTGAGATAGATTTCCGTTGAGTTCAAAAAGGCTTCTTCCTTTGTGTCTTGCGAAAAGACTTCCGAAGCTATTTCAGCTATCCAGTCTGAGATTTCACCGCTCTGAAACCTTGACGATATGTTGCCCTTTGCTTCTGAAGGCTCGGCGATGGGATAGGGTTTGTTCTTGACAAAGCCAGCAGCGAAGGCACTTTCTTCTATGCGCTTTTTTACCTCTTTTTCAGACATGCCCGGGTGAATGGTTGTTTGAGCTGAGCCTCTGTATTTCGTTCCAGCTTCTTCAAAATCGCGATAGACTGTGACATTGTAGGAACTGACTTTCTTTGCCCGGTTCATATCGAGCTCCTGCTTGATAAAATAGAGCTCGTGCCCTTCCTTTATGGTTTCAATGACTTTCCAGTCGGATATTTCTCTGATGTTTTTGAGCGCCTTTATGATTTTTTTCAACATTATCCTAACCTCGCTTTTGCTTTGATATATGGGCCTCCTGAAGAAACCTTCACCCATTCCTTGTGGCCTTTGCCGCATGCGCCCGAACCCGATAACCGCAATTCGCCCGATACCATGGAGATGGATTGCAGCAGATCGGGAACGTAGCCGGTCATAACCACGGGCGATACGATCTTGCCGGTAAATTTGCCATTTTTTATCTCCCAGCCGTAGGCTATCATACATTGAATTCCCCAGTTCTTTGGGTCTTCCATGCCGCTGTAATAATCCTCAAGAAGATATCCGTGCTCAATAGATGCTATCATCTCTTCAAGAGTGTCTTTTCCCGGGGAAAAGAAGGTGTTCGTCATTCGCGCGTAAGCTTTCCTCTCAAAGGATTCTCTTTTTCCATTGCCAGTGGGTTTAGTCCCCAGTTTCAATGCCGAAAGCAAATCCGAAATGCCCGTAAGAAGCACCCCATCTTTGATAATTGTCGTGTCTGTCCCCAGTGTTCCTTCGTCATCGAAAAGATATGAGGATACTTCTTCAGCGGCTCTTGCTCCATCGTGCATTTCAACGAGTTTGGAAGCCACTGGCTTGTTTAAATATTCCACAGCCTTTGCGCGGTTTTTTACAAACATATCCATTTCCACTCCATGTCCAAAGGCTTCGTGGGCAATAAGGCCGGCAACCTCTGGTGAACATATCACATCGTACAAACCCGGCTCAATCGGCACAGCATCTAAAAGCATCACAGCCTTGTCTACGACTTCCTTGACGTCTTTGCTCATTTCATCAATGAGCTCCGTTCCCTTAAGTCCCGAATAGCTTTTGTATCCATAGCGCGTTACATTTCCTTTTCGCACAATGCCATAGACATATCCCTGAGACCACATATACGATTGCATGAGATCTTTGTTGGGCGAAAGGAACAATTTTGAAACTTTAACGCCTTCGTATGCAGCCATGAAATTCACCAGCAGATCAGTGTATTCATATGCCCTGTCCTTGATAGATGTCAATTTTTCGATTATCTCAGAAGGACTCGAAGATTCAAGTGGAACAGCCACATTGCCGTTGAAATGCTTTTCAACCCGCTCTTCCACGACGCAGGGGTAATTGCCCGTGCGAAAGCCCCTTTCTTTGCAGTTTTTAAGGCTCTTTTCCGTTTCTTTTCGTATATTGTCCAATACCCGGTGAAAGTTTTCTTCGGTAAGTTCGTTAAAAGAATATTCTGAATAAATGCTATCATTGAAAGCCCTCACCACAAAGCCCCTTTCCGTCCAGTTGGAATCGGAAATGGAAACACCGGTTGTAAGCACGGTATAGCTTTTCCCTGATACATCTGTTCCCAGAATTGATACATACTTATAATCCTTTGAAAGTTCAGAAATAAGCCTTTTGAGCAAAGGCCTGACTTCTATCAGAAACGTGGAATCCTGAATTTTCACAGCACCATCTCCTTGTGATTTGATTAGTTCTAACATTCATTATACAGGATATGAAGTTGTCCCGGGTTTTGGCAATTATTTGTGTGTTCTGAAGCATTGAACTATTGATCATAGTAACAATCGAAGATCTTTCTTGCGATGGGTGCCGCAACTGTTGACCCGTAGCCCCCGTTTTCAACAAAAACGGTGACGATGATTTGAGGTTTCTTAACAGGTGAGAAGCCCGTGAACCATGAGTGTGGAGCGCTGTTTGTCTCCGCTGTGCCTGTTTTGCCTGCAACTTCGTATTCAAAGCCCGCAAAGGCTTGATAGGCTGTACCTTCATCTGCGGGAGAATGCCCTTTCTCTGTAACTACCTGCTCCATTGCCTCTATGAGTACATCCCAGTATTCGGAAGGCATTTCAACCACGGTGGCGGGTGGGGTTTCCTGAGCAAACAAATGAGGCTTATACACTATACCGCGATTTGCAATTATTTCGGTAAGTCTTGCGATTTCAAGAGGGGTCGCCAGCACATAACCCTGACCTATGGAACTGAGAATGGTATCGCCGGGATACCACTGCTCAGCATAGTTTTTAAGCTTCCACTGGGGATCGGGAAACACGCCGGACAGTTCTGTAGGGAGATCTATCCCGGTTTTATCGAAGACTTCCCACATACGGGCGTATTTAGAAAGATTTTCTATGCCCAGTAGAAGGCCCAACTGGTAAAAATAAACGTTGCAGGAAACGGTGATGGCCTGCTTCAGGTCTACAATCCCGTGGCCATACAAATACCAATCTCTGAAGACGGAAAGGGTGTGACCTCGGGAATCTTTGAACTGGTAGCTCCCGGTACAGTTCAGCGTGGCATCGGGGGTAACTCCTGTTTTAAGGGCGACCATGGAAACAAAGGGCTTGACAACGGAACCCGGGGAGTAGGAATTGATAGCTCTGTTCAAAAGGGGGGATTGGGGGTCAAGTCTTAATTTCTCCCAGTTTTCGCTGGAAATTCCCCCGGGAAACAGATTGGGATCGTAAGAAGGATAGGAAACTAGGGCAAGAATTTCACCGGAATTTGACATAACCACAGCTGCCCCGGGTTTTCCAAAGTCTGCGAAAATATTGTAAATCGCAAAGCTCAGGGATGCATCCAGGGTAAGCTTTACATCAATTCCCTTTTGAGGGGGGATTTCGGTTTTTGTGTAGACCGCTTCACCAAGGCTGTTGATAAGGATTACCCTTTCGCCTGGTTTTCCAGTGAGCAGGTAATTATATTCTTTCTCAATACCACGTTGGGGTATGCCTTCTGAATTCACATAGCCAAGCACATGGGAAATGCCCGGATTTTGTATATACCTTCTTGCTGATTTCGTGATTATTTCAATTTCATCTATCTCTCCGGCTTTGTAAAGTTTGTCCGGGGACAGGTGAAGGGTTACCTCACCCGTTACTTCAAGAGTTTTTAGAATTTTTTCAGGATTTTCCTCCTCAGAAAAGGCATCAAGAAGTTTCGTTTTCGTGTACTCGCTGAAAAATGTAACCTTTTTCCGTATTATCTGGTACCGGGAATTCCAGGCGAGGATTATGCCGTTGCGGTCGAGTATTTTGCCCCTTTCTGCGGGCAATTCAATGGTTTTGGTGCTTATCATGTCTACTTCTGACTGATATTTATCGTGCTGGATTAACTGCAACTCCACCAGCCTGAAAAGATATACTGCCACAATAACGAAAAAAGCAATGATCAGAAGGTCACTTCGTCTGAAATTCATGTTTCTTCTCCCTGAAAAGGACAAAGGTTATAAAAAGCGGTATCAGCGCAAGATACAACAGCTTTAGATAGATGGTGGCAATTGACGCGAATAAAAGCCCGGAAACGAATCCTGAAATGCTTCTTTTGATATGGGAGCGAAAGAGATAGTTGCTTACAGTTACGGCGATGCCGAGCAACAAAAGAGCAATGACGCTTCCGGTGTTTATTGAGAGCAGAAAAGCAACAGCAAAAGAAAGCCCAAGTGAGATAGCCTCGCTTTCAGAAGATGCTATTAAGGGCATATAAATCGGGAAAAGCGGCAAAATATCATAAAAACTAAGATCGTAATAGACCAGAAAGGGAAACAATATATAAAACACTCTCATCATTTTGCCTCCAGAAATGCGTAATATCCGGGGTTCATGTTGTCATGATCCAGAAGGTAACCGTCAGGCATAGGCGATAAAATATCTCCTATGTAGGTGGCATCGAGGGAGTAAAAGTAGCCAAATCCCTCTATCTCAGGAGAGATAAATACACTATCGCCCGGTAAAAGCTCCTCAGGGTCGAAAGACCTGAAATACAGATTCCTGCTCTCAGAAAAAATAACGCCTTCTATTTCAAGATCCCAATCTTTTCGCCTTGCAACCGCGGGAAGCTGAAAGGATAAATTCCTCAAAGGCTCGACCACCACCTGCTTTCCCAGGGCTTTTGACACTACTCCTGCAAGCCTTCTGGTCCGGAGTGAAACGACAGGGCTTTTTTCCAGAGGTGTTGCATTGGAATCTAAAATCACGTAATCGCCAAAGGAATGGTTATAGAACCCTACTGCAAGTGGTGGTGCTATGCTTGTCGTGCAAGAACCGCTAAAAGTGATTTCGGGGAATTGGATGATATGGCTGTCCGTTGCCTTTGAATATATATTAACAGCGCTGCTACGCAGGCTTAATAGGGGTTCAGATAGCTCAAAGAGCCATGATCTTAGAACAGCATTTATCCCCGTTACCTCGAACAGGTGAAATATGAGTATTATACCGAAAAAGAGTGCCACAAGAATTTCAAGTTTCTTCAAACTCAGTTCCCCCTGGAAAGTCTTTCCAGTATGGAAACTTTTTCAAGCACGCTTCCTGCACCGCGGGCAACACAGGTCAGCGGGTCTTCGGCTATATTAACTGTGATGCCGGTCTCGGTTTCAAGGAGGTCCTTCATTCCTTTCAGAAGGGAACCCCCGCCGGCTATGGTTATCCCCTGGTGGACTATATCCGAAACCAGTTCCGGAGGAGTGTTTTCGACAGCCATTTTTACCGCCTCAACTATCCTGCTGACAGGCTCACTTATAGCCTCGCGTATTTCAGCTCCTTTAACGTGGACTTTTTTCGGCAACCCGGTGTTCAGATCAAGTCCTATCACTTCCGTTTCAAGAACGTTGAACTCCTCGGTTTCGATTACATTGCCTATCTCGATTTTCACACGTTCGGCGGTCTTTTCACCTATCGCAAGGCGGTATCTATCCTTGATATACTGCACTATGGATTCATCGAGTTCGTCACCAGCGACCCTGATTGAATTGCTCAGGACAATGCTACCAAGGGAGATTACTGCGATTTCAGTGGTTCCACCACCGATATCCACGATCATATTCCCGTTCGGCTCTTCCACATTGAGACCCGCGCCTATCGCACTGGCCATTGGCTCTTCAATAAGAAAAACCTTTTTTGCCCCGGCTTCCACTCCAGCATCGCTCAGAGCTTTCCTTTCCACTTCCGTTGCCCCGGAAGGGACACCAATTACAACTCTCGGCTTTAAGAGAGTGAATCGGGTGGAAGCACGTTCGATGAAGTATTTAACCATGGCGAGTGCGATATCATAATCCGCAATAACGCCGTCTTTCAATGGCCTGATAGCGATTATACTGGCGGGTGTTTTCCCCACCATTCTCTTTGCTTCAAGGCCCACCTGTAAAATCTGCTGCGAATCTGAATCGATGGCAACAACCGAAGGCTCGTTTACCGCCACTCCGCTCCCTCGCAGAAAAACCAGTGTGTTAGCTGTACCTAAGTCTATTCCCATATCCTGTCTGAAAAACATGTACGAACCTCCTGCGAATTTAAGTTTTCGAACCTGATTTTACCATAGGGACGTTACGCCTGTTAACGAGGTTTTTACAATCAGTGTTTGACTTTTGGGAGCAAAAAAATTATAATGCTTTACGCAATGTGTAAGTAATCAGAACTGACCTTGCCCTTAAATGGGGGGGTCTTAATTTTTGATATATGGAGGGAAGTAGAAGTGAAAAAAGTCAGGGCTCTGGGCCGTCACCTTGTGGCGGAATTTTATGGGTGTTCTTCAAAGGCACTCGACGACCTTGACCACGTTGTGAAGTCAATGCGTGAGGCTGCTGAGGTGGCCGGAGCTACTATCGTTGATTCTTCTTTCCACAGGTTTCTCCCACATGGCATAAGTGGCGTGGTGGTTATTGCAGAATCACATCTTACAATTCACACATGGCCAGAATATGGGTACGCCGCTATTGACCTGTTCACCTGCGGAGATGAGGTCAATCCCTGGAAAGCTTTCGAATATTTGAGAATAAAGCTCGAAGCTGACAGAACCGACGTGTCTGAACATTTGAGGGGCATATATTCAGAAGTGGGTATTCCCGACAACGCCCCCCATAAGATTGAGCAATGAGAGGAGGATTTTACCATGGCAGACTTACCTGAAAGAGAATTGAGAACGATGAACCACCTGATATATAAGGAATACTACACTGGCGGCAACACCGGGCTATTCATGAAGATGAAGAAATTAGTTTATTCATACCAGAGCCCGTACCAGAGAATAGATATCTTTGAACATCCCGACCTTGGAATGGTTTTTGCGCTTGATGGCATAACCATGATGACAGAAGTCGATGAGTTCATGTACCATGAGATGCTTGTTCACGTTCCGCTGTTCATGCACCCAAATCCAAAGAAAGTTCTCATTATTGGAGGCGGAGACGGCGGAAGCCTGAGAGAGGTTCTTAAACACCCCGGCATCGAAGAAGCTATCCTTTGCGAGATCGATCCGTATGTAATAGACGCAGCCAGAAAGTATCTCCCGACTTCAGTGGACTTTGATGATCCCAGGGCAAAAATCGTAAACGAAAACGGAGCGGAATACATCAAGCAGTTCAACGATTATTTCGATGCCATAATAATCGATTCCACCGACCCAACAGCCGGTGAAGGCGGACACCTGTTCACCAAGGAATTTTACCAGAACTGCTATAAAGCCCTGAAAGAAGATGGCGTCTTTTCAGCGGAAACGGAAGACCCCTTTTACGATAAAGGCTGGGTGGCAATTGCTCACAACAGAATCTCTTCTGTCTTTCCCATTACAAAGCTCTATATGGGCTTCATGACCACTTACCCTTCAGGCATGTGGAGCTATGCCTATGCTTCAAAGAAATACCACCCGCTAAACGATTATGACCCTGAAAGGGTAAAACCCTTTGAAAGCGAACTGAAATATTATAACCCCGAGATTCACAAGGCTTCTTTTGCTCTCCCGAATTTTGTGAAAGATCTTATAGGCGTAAAGTAGATTGAAAACAACCAGCAGGGGAGTTAGCTCCCCTGTTTTTTTATGTTTTTTGTTCCGGTTAACGCTCTTGTCTCAAAGAAGTCGCAGCCATCTCACGGCAAATCTGATAAAATCTATTGATAAGTGAGATCTGGTGGGAGGAATCACAATGTACAACAAAGACCTGATCAGGAATATTTCGATCATCGCACATATAGACCACGGGAAAACGACGCTTGTGGATAGGATCCTGGAATATACAAACACTATCGAGAAGCGAAAGATGAAGGCTCAATACCTTGACACTATGGATATCGAGCGGGAACGGGGGATAACGATAAAGGCAACCCCGGTCAAGATATTGTATAAGGCTCAAAACGGTAAAGAATACGAGATAAACATCATTGACACACCCGGGCATGTGGATTTTTCTTATGAGGTTTCCCGCAGCCTTGCCGCCTGTGAAGGAGCCATTTTGCTCGTCGATGCCAGTCAGGGGGTCGAAGCCCAGACCTTTGCCAACACTTACCTCGCCCTGGAAAACGATCTCGAGATAATCCCTGTAATAAACAAAATCGATTTGCCCAATGCAAACATCGAAGAAACAGTTTCAGAACTGGAAGATTTAATAGGTTTCACAGTTGATGACTGCATATACGCCAGTGGAAAAACAGGTCAGGGAATCCCTGAAATCCTCGAAACCATAATAAGCAAGATCCCCGCCCCTTCGGGAACCCTCGATGCTCCACTAAAAGCGCTGATTTTTGATGCGGAATACGATAAATATAGAGGAGTTGTCATACACACAAGGGTGGTGGATGGCGAAATAAAAGTCGGAGATAAAATAATGATGTTCAGCACTGGTGAGGAATTTGAAGTAACCGAGGTGGGCATTTTTGCCCCGGAGCTCATTCCCACAGGTAACCTTGGCGCTGGTGAAGTCGGATACGTCATCGCCGGCATAAAAAACGTTGACAGCGCAAAAATAGGCGACACGATAACTTCTGCTTCAAATCCCGTTTCTTCACCGCTACCGGGGTTCAAAGAGATAAAGCCTATGGTTTACGCGGGGTTGTTCCCCGGCTTGCCGGAGTATTATGATGAACTGAGAAAAGCCATCGAAAAATTAAAGCTGAACGATGCCGCTCTCGTTTTCGAGCCGGAAAATTCTCCTGCCCTTGGTTTTGGCTTTCGCGTAGGCTTTCTGGGCCTGCTCCATATGGAAGTCGTCAGGGAGAGATTGGAACGGGAGTTCGATATAGCCTGCATATTGACCGCGCCTAACGTTGTTTATAAGGTTAAGCTGAAAAACGGCGAATTTATCGACATAACAAATCCAGCAAAATTTCCCGATGAATCCCAGATTGATGAAATTCAGGAACCCTTCGTTAATTTGAACATCATCACCCCATCAGAATATATGGGAAATCTCATCGGGTTTATCACCTCAGAAAAACGCGGAGAATTCAAGGAAGTGGAGAATGCCGGTAAGAACAGGGTCGTTCTCAAATTTGAAGCCCCGCTCGCGGAAATAATGTTCGATTTTTTCGACAAGCTCAAAGCCATTTCCAGGGGTTACGCTTCCATGGATTATGAAATAACCGGTTATAGGGTGTCTGATGTGCTGAAGGTTACAATACTTGTCAACCGCGAGACTGTTGATGCCCTTTCCTTCATTGTGCACCGAAGCAAAGAATATGCCGTTGCCAGGCGAGTTGTAGAAAAGCTGAAAGATCTCATTCCGCAGCACCAGTTTCAGATACCCATTCAGGCAAAATCAGGCGGGCGGATAATAGCCCGCAGCGACATAAAGGCATTGAGGAAAGACGTACTCGCAAAGTGCTACGGCGGGGATATAACGAGAAAAATGAAATTGCTAGAAAAACAGCGAGAAGGAAAGAAAAGAATGCGAGAAATAGGAAGGGTCAACATCCCGCAAACAGCCTTCCTGGCTTTGCTTAAAATCGGTGAAGATGAAGGTAAATGAAAAAGCTCCGGAGGTAATGTGAGATGCTTAGAATAGGTGCACATATGAGTACTTCGAAGGGATATTTTCGTGTCCCGATCGAAACCCTTGAAATTGGCGGGAATTGCTTTCAGATATTTCCCCACAGCCCTTCAATGTGGAAAGCAAAATTGCCTGATGAGAAAAAGACAAAGCTCTTTGCAGGAGCAATGGAGAATGCCGGGCTGAATGCCGAAGATGCGCTTGTCCATTCTGGATACCTGATTAACCTTGCCAGTCCAAAAGAAGAAGTTAGATATAAATCCATTGAACTGTTAAAACAGGAAATAGCAATCACCGAAATGCTCGGTCTGAAATATCTCAATTTTCATCCCGGCAGCCATCTCGGGACGGGGCTTGAGTCAGGAATCGACAGGATAGCCAGGGGAATCGATGAAGTCCTTTCCGCTGTTGAGGATACGAATGTGGTTCTCCTGCTGGAGAACGTTGCACCAAAAGGCGGAAATATCGGGAGCACTATAGAAGAGCTCAGAATGATAATCGAAAGAACTTCATACGAAAACCGGATAGGAATAACATATGATACCTGCCATGGTTTTGACAGTGGTTATGATATTCGCTCCCGGGAAATGGTCGAAAAGTTACTCGAGGAAATTGACGCTTTGATAGGACTCGAAAGGCTAAAGATGATCCACCTCAACGATTCAAAGTATCCCCTTGGCGCTTCAAAAGACAGGCATGAAAGAATCGGGGAGGGTTATATTGGTGAGGAAGGATTTGCAGCCTTCCTTTCAAAGGGAGAAATCCTTGAAAGGCCGTTAATTCTTGAAACACCCGGAGGAAATGAAGAACATGCTCAGGATATAAAAAGGGTGAAAAAAATCCTTGGAATAGAGAGGGATGTAGATGACTAGGAAGTATGTTGTTGTTACCGGTGGTGTGCTCAGCGGTATAGGAAAAGGGATAATATCTGCTTCAATTGCCAGAGTTCTAAAAGAAAGTGGCATAGAGATAAATGCCCTTAAAATAGACCCATACCTGAATGTCGATGCGGGCACGATGAACCCCAACCAGCACGGGGAGGTTTTTGTAACCGATGACGGTTATGAGGCCGATCTTGATCTGGGGCATTATGAGAGGTTTTTGGGTATTGATATGAAAAGGATAAACAACATGACAGCCGGGCAGGTATACAAGGCTGTCATAGACAAAGAAAGGGAAGGTCGCTATCTTGGTGGCACCGTTCAGATGGTCCCTCATGTTACCACAGAAATCAAAGAGAGAATTAAAGCAGTTGATGGGCAGGTCGTCATGATCGAAATCGGTGGCACTGTGGGTGATATCGAAGGAGAAATATTCCTTGAAGCAGTCAGAGAGCTTGCCTTTGAAATGGGCAGGGAGCATTTCTTTTTCATCCATGTAACTTACGTTCCTTATCTAAAAGCTACAAATGAGTTCAAAACGAAGCCCTCACAGCAATCTGTCCAGCTCTTGAGGAAGATCGGCATTCATCCTGATATGATCGCGGTACGTTCTGAATCTTCCATTACGAACACTGATTTGAAAAAGGTTGCACTCTTTGGCGGCGTTTCACAGGAGATGGTTTTCAATCTTCCTGATACAGGCAACGTTTACGAAATCCCCCATAAACTTTTCACGCTTGGAATACATGAAAAAATAGCCAGTGCTCTTAATATATCGCTGTCAGGGAAATTCCAGTGGGACTATCCCAGGAGTTTCAGTCCCCTGAAAATTGGTATTATAGGGAAATATCTCGGCACAGACGACGCATACAAAAGCCTTATCGAGAGCATATTGCTTTGTGGTGCGGAAAGGCCGGAAGTCATTGATTCGCAAAGCCTTGAAGAGATGACCGATGAGGAGCTTGGATATTTTATTTCCGGCTATGACGGCATAATAATACCCGGCGGTTTCGGCAAGCGCGGGATAGAAGGCAAAATAAGGGCCATCAAACATGCCAGGGAGCACAAAGTTCCCATACTGGGAATTTGCCTGGGAATGCAACTCATGGTAATAGAGTATGCCAGGAATGTAGCCGGGCTTGAAAACGCCAATTCAACAGAATTTGACCCCAATACATCATATCCTGTTATAGACCTTATGGAAGCCCAAAAGAAAATACTTCACCTTGGCGGCACAATGAGGCTGGGAGCGCAAAAAACTCCGGTATTCAAAAATACAAGACTGTATGAAATATACGGACTGGATGTCGTTTCCGAAAGGCACAGGCACAGATATGAAGTGAATTATGAAAGCTTTAAACAGCTTTTCGCTTTGCCTGATGAAAAGGAAAGCGAAGGCAAGCTGG
The DNA here is from genome assembly GCF_001636545.1 of Kosmotoga arenicorallina S304. Lineage (GTDB taxonomy): Bacteria > Thermotogota > Thermotogae > Petrotogales > Kosmotogaceae > Kosmotoga_B > Kosmotoga_B arenicorallina. The sequence goes on from NZ_JFHK01000015.1 coordinate 67,345, forward strand.
TTATATCGGCGAAGGCCGATTTCGTCGAAGCTGTTGAGCTAAGGAATCATCCCTTTTTCATTGGAGTTCAATATCATCCGGAGTTGAAATCAAAAGTGGGAAATCCCCACCCGTTGTTTAAACATTTCGTGGATACGCTCAAGAAAATGAGGTGATGCCATGAAACTGAAAGCCCGAGGTAGAATGCTGGAAAGAGAAATCGCCGTCATGGGGATTGTCAATGTTACCCCTGATTCCTTTTATGAAGGCAGCCGCGCATCGGAGATTGAAAAGGCTGTAACCATGGGGCTTGAAATGATCAGAGAGGGAGCGGATATCATAGATGTTGGAGGAGAGTCTTCGCGCCCCGGCGCTGACCCGGTCCCTGTTGAAGAAGAAATCAACCGGGTGGTACCGGTCATTGAAGCCATAAGGAAGGTGAATTCACAGGTTTTTATCTCGGTTGACACCTATCATGCAGAAACTGCTGCAGAGGCCTTGAAAGCTGGAGCTGATATAATAAATGATATAACGGGACTTGGAGATAAAAAGATGCTAAAGCTTGTCGCCGAAAGCGGTGCAGCTGTTGTGATAATGCATATGAAAGGCACACCGAAAACGATGCAAAAAGCTCCTTACTATGATGATGTTGTTGACGAAGTGAATTCCTTTTTGCTTGATAGAGCGCGGGTTGCTTTGAGGGAAGGTATTGATCCCCATAGCATAATTCTGGATCCGGGAATAGGCTTTGGAAAACGCCTGGTTGACAACATCGAGTTGCTGAAAAATATAGGGATTTTCAAAGCAGCGGGTTTCCCTGTTCTGATAGGTCATTCGCGAAAGAGCTTTATTGGAAATATTCTTGAACTTCCGCCAAAAGATCGTCTGGAAGGGACTCTGGCGGTTTCTGCTTTCTGCTTTTTCAAAGGTGCGGATATTTTGAGGGTTCATGACGTAAAGGAAAACCTAAGGCTCTTGAAAACACTCATGAGCTTGAAATGATATTCATTCTGGAACCCCGGGAGGGATAGCATGGCATATACCAGGTACTCCAGAAAATACTGGCGGGAAACCCTGCAGGCCTATCTGTTTTTGCTGCCTTCGATTGTTATTCTTGGTATCTTCGTTTTCTGGCCAATAGGATTTTCGCTGGTATTGAGCTTTTTTAAGTGGGATTATACGAGCGCCGAGAAGTACTTCATCGGGCTCGGGAATTACAAAGAATTGTTCAGAATGTCGTATCCAATCAGCCTGAATTTGCTTTATGCAATTCTAAACACGGCCGTTTACGCTCTTGGGGCTTTGTTGTCTGTCAGAGTGGCCTTTTACATCACCGCCAGTATGACAAAATACTCCCGCCCGAAGAGGAAATTTTCGCTTTTCTACACTATCCTGTTTGTGCTATTCATACTCTTTTATCTGGTAAAAGCTGCAAATCCCGGATTTTCGGTTCTGTGGCTGTTGTTTTCGCTGCTTTTTATCGGATATTTCATTTATGTCATCAGGCGTTACAGGAAGGACAACCACATAACCATGATGAGGTCTAAAAGCTGGACAACGTTGCTGCTCTTTATAGTCTTCTACATTGTTTTTGCCTTCTGGCTGTCGCGTTCCGGCGATGAGCTGATAAGTTATTTCAGGCTTGCCAAGGAAAGTTCTGATTTCCTTAAAGCCATTTACAATACTGTGTATTATGTTATCCTTTCTGTGCCTACTCAAATTGGTCTGGCGCTAATAATTGCTCTCCTGTTGAATCGAAATATTAAATTTAAGAATCTTTTCAGAACCGCCTATTTCATTCCCTTTGTTACATCGGTTGTTGCTGTTTCCCTTGTGTGGCAATGGATGTTTAACGACCAGTTTGGATTGCTCAATTATTTTCTATCCTGGTTTAATATCAACAAAATAGCCTGGCTTAAAGAAGAAAGGTGGACTATTCCCACGATTGCCATGGTTTCTGTGTGGCAACATCTGGGATATACAACGGTTATTTTCCTTGCGGGGCTGCAAAATATAGATCGCTCTTACTACGAAGCAGCAGATGTAGATGGTGCTAATGGCTGGCAGAAATTCAAGTTTATCACCTGGCCGCTGCTATCTCCGACAACCTTCTTCATAATGATAATCACTATGATAGGCTCCTTTAAGATCTTCTCGCAGATATTCATTCTTTATCAAGGGTTGCCGGGACCTGTAAACAAAAGTGGTTTGACGCTTGTTTACTATGTCTTCCAGAAGTTTTACGACGAACAGAGGATGGGTGTGGCGAGCGCTGCGGCATACATGCTCTTTTTGATCATACTTCTGCTGACTTTCTTGCAGTTCTGGATTGGCAAAAAACGGGTTCATTATGAGAGCTGAGGTGGGAGAATGAAAAATACATCTTCTAAGACTCTGATGCAGGTATTCATATATTTGCTGATTGTAGGCGGGGCGCTCATGATGCTGCTGCCCTTTGCCTGGATGGTTGACACCTCTTTCAAAGCTTCCAGCGAAGTTTCAAGCTGGCCACCAAAGTGGACAACCAAAAACGCACGTTCAAGCGTTGAATTCAAAACGAAAATACGCTACCAGACAACAGGCAGCGGGGTTGACCTTTCTTCACTTAGCCTTGATGAATTCAAGAATTTTGCTTCACTTGTGGGCAGTAAGGCCGGGGAAGATACCCTTATCGTGATGCTCGATGACGATTTTATAAGAAGAGGCACTATTATCCTCGGATTGCTGGACGAAAGCGGAAATCCTGCTGATTTTTCAATGAAAGCTGATCTGGATAAATTTTCAGAGCTCACAAGCAGCGTGAGAGATAATATAAACAATTATCCGGATACAATAGCAAAGAAACTAGAATCCATCCCTCTGGATGAAGTTGCTGGTTTTTTTGATGGCTTTTTGAATATGGCTGAATATAGTGATGATGGTTTCGCTAGAAGGATTGTTTTGACGACTTCGATTGAGACAACAGCGGAACTTTCCCAAAAAAAGGCTGAAACGGTTATTGGTTCATCATTCAAAGCACTGCCTACGGATTCTGAAAGCCAGAGGAAACTGAAAGAGGACATGGTAAATAGAGCGCTTGAGCTCTTCCAGCCTATTTCCCATGAATTGACAGCACTGGCTACTGACCTCTCAAATTACCGCATTGGAGAAAAGAGGGTTCCTGATCCCGGGGAAGTATCGGCAATAATTTCCAAAATATCGCAAATAGAAAAGGTATTTGAAGCAAAAAAAGCAGAGATTTACCAGGAGCTTTCAGGCATGATACCTTCCACTGACAGATTTCTCCTCATGATGCTGAATCGCTTCAAAGGGAGTTTTGACGGGATCATTGATGAACTCGTAGGATGGAAGGTGCTGCTTGAAGATTATCTTGAAATAAAAGAGTTTTATATCGGTATCCAGGATGCCTTTTTGGAAGACGCTTACATAGTCGGTAGAATAAGGACGGATGATGAGGTACATGCGCTGCTTATATCAGCTATCGATGACTGGAATGTACCCGGGAGCTTGAAAGAATATTTGAAGGCATCTATTACTGAAAAAAATGTTAGGGATGCGCTAAAAATTCTGATCTCTTACCTCGATGGGAATTTTAAAGAGGAACTGAGGGCGAACTTCTCTGAACTCACAAACGAAGTATTCGACAAAATAACCGAGGCCATTAACCTGTTGAAAACAGCAACAATAATAGTTGACGATGATAAATTTGCAGCCGAGATTACGGAATTCATGGAAGATCCTTTCAGCTATCAGGAATTCAAAGCACTGATGAAGGAAGCAGGTGCCAGGAGCGGGCAAAGCGCACTTTTTGGAGGGGCACTCGCTTATCTTGACAGGTATGCAGAAAAAATGGGCGGAACAGGGTTCTCCGCACTTATAAAGAGGAGATGGGTCGAGACCAATTGGATAGGTGATTTTTCGAAGCTGCATTCGGACATCTTCAGCGAGCTCGATCTCGTTAAAAAGCCTTCCCAGGTATTAAAAGTCTTTTATCGCGGAAGGGCCACCAAATCAGGAAGAAAGTCTTTTGAGATTAAGTTTGATGGTGTTCCAGCTGTTTGGTTTAAGGATGATCTGGTATATGGAAAGGCTGAATTCACCTTTCTGGAAACCTTTGCGAATTTCTGGCAGAATTATGTAGATGCCTGGAATGCTGCTCCTTTCGGACGTTATTATTTGAATACGGTCTTCGTTGCCATAGTGACAACTTTTCTCGAAATTATCTTTGCTTCTATGGCTGCTTTTGCCTTTGCCAAAATGGAATTCTTTGGCAAGAATTTCATGTTCACGATTTTCCTCGCTACCATGATGGTTCCGGGGGAGGTGCTTCTGGTTCCCAATTTCATAACCTTAACTGTGTTTGGATGGATCGACACGTACTATGCCCTTATAGTTCCCTGGGTAATAAGCGTGTTTGCCATTTTCCTGCTCAGACAGCATTTCATGACTATTCCGGATGAACTCTATGATGCTGCGAAAATCGACGGCTTATCCAAGTGGAAATTTCTCTGGAAGGTTATGGTTCCCCTTTCAAAACCCGCAGTGATCACGGGGGCATTGTTGAAGTTTGTGGGAAGCTGGAACGCCTTCCTGTGGGTTTTGATAGTTACAAAAAGCCCTGAATACAGGACTTTGCCTGTGGGATTGCAGAACTTTAGCAGTGCAACGGGCACCGAGTATAACCTGTTAATGGCTGCTGCCACCTTTTCCATAGTTCCGGTTGTCTTACTGTTCCTGTTCACGCAGAAGTATTTCATTGCAGGTATCGCCAGGAGCGGATTGAAATAATGGCCAAAAAACGGCAGCGCCATTTTATATTCTTTATATTCACAATATTTTTCCTTATAGTCCTCGCAATGACAAATTACAGGGCTTACACAAATTACAAGAATGCCGAAAAGAAACTTGAAGAAGTGGAAAGACGTTATCAAGAGTTGGAAAAACAACTTGAATCAAGACAGCAGGAGCTGGAAACGCTGAAAAAACTGCTTGAATTGCATCAGGAGGAAAAATGAAATACGCAGTGACAACATCGCACAAACCTTCAGCTGAGCTCGCCTTAAAGGCTCAACAGATAGCAAGGGAATATGGAGTACCTTATATGCCAAGGCGAAAGCTCACGGAACTGAAGAAGGAAGGAAAGCTGGATCTTGACTTTTACTATGTTCTCGATAGGAATGAACAGCTGTATATTCTCTATGGTGACTCGAAATTCTTTTTTCACCCGTCTATGGCAAAACTGCGCCTGAAAAACTATCGCGAAGGGCAAAGAGATCACTTGATAGAGAACATGTGCTTGAACGGTGATGAAAAAGTTCTGGACGCGACTTTTGGGCTAGGCAGCGAAGCCTTGCTGATGGCTCACTTTTTGAAATCCGGGGAAGTGATAGGCCTTGAAGCATCAGTCCACGTTTACAGAATCGTGAAGCACGGGCTGTGCCACTATCCTTTTCAATATCAATGGATGAAGGATGCGGCTTCACGAATTACCCTGATGAACCGAGACCTGAAACACTTCCTGAGGGATTCGGCAGATGAGAGTTATGACATTGTCTATTGTGATCCCATGTTTGAAGTGCCTCAATATAGTTCAAGCTCATTAAATCCTTTAAGGCCTTTTGCCGTCTATGAGCCTATTACATCGGAGGATGTGCGGGAGATGATAAGGGTTGCGAAAAAGAAAGTGGTGTTGAAATCGCGTGTGACGGATAGCTTTTTCGAAGAGCTCGAGAAATTTATCGAATTTTCATATGTGGATGGTAGTAAAAGCAGTGGCGTTATATATGGAGTAATAGAAAAATAATGGCTATTCCAATGATTTTAGGCCCCACGGCGGTGGGGAAAACGGAGATATTACTTGCAATCTCGGAACACCTGCCTATTGAAGTAGTCTCTGTGGATTCCAGGCAGGTTTACAGGCATATGGATATAGGCACAGCAAAGCCCTCGAAAGAAGAGTTAAAAAGGCTTCGGCATCATCTCATTGACATAATCGAGCCTGATGAAACCTATGACGCTTACCGTTTTGCCGGAGATGCAAAAAGAGCCATTAACGATGTTGAATCCAGAGGAAAAATCCCTGTGCTAGCCGGTGGTACAGGATTGTACGCAGATGCTCTTTTGAGAGGTTTTGTTGAAGGCGCACCGCGGAACGAAGAAGTGCGAAAGGCATTGAAAGCAATAGAAGAAAACTCACCGGGTTCTTTGAGAAAGATTTTAAAGGAAGTTGATAAAGTTGCCTTTGAAAAGATCCATCCCAATGATTTAAAGCGCACAATAAGATATCTTGAAGTTTATTTTACTACAGGCACTCAATTAAGTGCTATACAAAAAAACACTGGTATTTCTGAGGAATACACTGTTATAATATTAAATAGAGACCGTCATTCTCTACATAAACGTATAGAGTTGCGCGTGGAGAAAATGCTTGAAGCCGGTTTGCTTGATGAAACAAAAACGCTTTTGGAAATGGGCTTTACTAAAGACTTGAACGCTTTGCAGACAATAGGCTATGCGGAATTGGTTGAATACATTAAAGGGATATATACCTTTGAAAAAGCCGTGGAGCTTATAAAAAGGAATACCCGCCGCTATGCGCGGAGGCAGATCATATGGTTCAGAAGGTATAAGGGGGTTCAATGGCTAGACCTTGAAAATCTGAGTATTAAAGATGCCGTTGATATAATAAGTAAGAAAATTATTTTAGCTTGGGGGGGTAAAAGTGGCTGAAAAATTCAATCTTCAAGATCGTTTTTTGAATTTGCTCAGAATTAACAGGATCGAGGTTAAGGTTTACCTTGAAGGAGGTTTTCAGACTAAAGGCATAGTTCGTTCCTTTGACAATTTTACTGTTCTGCTTGAAGATAATCAGGAACAAACGCTAGTTTATAAGCATGCAATCAAGATGCTCGTTCCGGCAAAATACGTGAAATTGACACCACAACAACAGAGAGGGGATTAGTCTAATTAAAAAAGCGATACTTGCCTGTGCCTTTAACAGGCAGGAGCAGGAAACCAAAAGCGAAATTATCTCTGAGCTCGAACTGCTTGCAGATACAGCGGGATATGAAGTTCTGGATTCGATAAGCCAGACTCTGGATGTGCCAAATCCTAAGCACTATCTGGGAACCGGAAAACTGAAAGAACTTAAGCGCCTGATACAGGTTTATGAACCAGATGTTGTGTTTATCAGGCATAATCTCACGCCTTCACAGAGAAAAAACCTGATACGTGAACTTGGAATTGAAATAATCGACAGGACACAGTTGATACTTGAGATCTTTGAAAAACACGCCTTCACACTGGAAGGAAAGCTGGAAGTTGAATTGGCCAGGCTAAGATATGAACTCCCTTTCTTCAAAGGGAAGGGTGGTGAACTCTCGAATCCCGGCGGTGGTATCGGCACAAGGGGCCCTGGAGAAAAGAGACTAGAGCTCGACAGAAGAAAAGCCTTGCAGAGAATGGCCTTTCTGAAAAAGGAATTGAAGAAATTGCAGCTCGACAGGCAAATCATGAGGAAGAAACGCCAGAAAGTGGGGATGCCCTTAATTGCCCTGGTGGGTTACACAAACGCCGGTAAATCATCCCTGATGAATAGAATTTGTGAATCGGGTGTACTTGTTGAGGATAAATTATTTTCCACACTGGATACACGTATCAGGAAGAGCAAATTGCCCAGCGGCAGGGAAGTTTTGATCATCGACACCGTTGGCTTTATAAGGGAATTGCCCCATCAGCTTGTGGAATCTTTCAGGTCCACCCTTGAAGAAATCAGCTATGCGGATTTTCTGCTGGTTGTTGTGGATGCTTCCACACCCAATGAAGATGGCAGATTGAGGGTAATCAATGAAACACTGGTTGAAATCAAGGCAGCTGATGTTCCTAAAATGCTGGTTTTCAACAAGATCGACAAATGTACCAACGAGAGAATACAATTCCTTGAAGGGAAATTCCCCGAATCGGTTTTTGTCAGCGCACTGAAAGATATCAATATTGACGAGCTCAAGCACAGGTTAGATAAGGCAATAAATGAGATGCGGGAAAGATACGTGCTGCGTATGAAGATCGGTGACTATGAAGAAGTTCTCAAAATCAGGGGGAAGCTGGAAATACTCTCTGAGAAGTTCAATGGGGATTCCGTTGAAATTGAGTATATCACAGACAACGTTACAAATAAGCGGCTTCTAAACAGACTGAAGGAGGCTGGCAGATGATGAAGAGAATACTGGTGTTCCTTTTCATTGTAATATCCATAATTGTTCTTGGCGAAACATATCTTAGAGATCCGATTGATATACCACTAGAAATAACAGGTTATTTTGGAGAGTACCGGCAGTACAAATCGCAGGATAACCCTGCTCATTTCCACAAGGGAATGGACCTATCAACAGCGGGGAAAACTGGAGCTGAGGTTCTTTCTCCCGCTGACTGCTATGTCGCATCCCTTATAATAAACGATCCCGTTTATGGAACCAGGCTGACGCTGGTTTTGCCGGAAGTAAGGGACTATTTTAACAACGAAGATGGGATAAAGCTAATTTTTGCACATCTTGAAAGTGTGGGCGATTTAACAACCGAAGGGGGAAGAAAATTAAATGCCATATATAGAAAACTTCTCGATGAATACAATACAGGTTATGTTGAAGCGCGCTTTCATCCAGGTGAAATAGCTTTCAAAATGGGGGACACGGTTGCTTACAGTGGTGATACAGGTGGAGTCGCTCCGCATCTGCATATGGAGGTCAGGGATCTGTCCGAAGAGGTGCTTCTGAACCCGGGGCTTTATTTCGACTTCCCGAAAAAGAACACCGAAATACAGATAATAGCCCTTAAAGCTGGTGGCAAAGAATATGGGTTTAACGGCGAAACGGTGGAAATAACTCCCTTTTCTCCCCTGGCTGTGAGAGCAAGAATACTCGTAAGGCATTACATAAGTCCCAAAAAGATATCTTTGTATATTGAAAATAAGCTGGTATACCAGATAGATTTCGAGAATTATTTTTTTATCAATGAAGTGAACAGGGTCAACGAAGTGTATACAAATTCTACGCCTTCAGATTACTGGTTTAAGCTGAAAGATGCGGAGGACCTTTCGGTGGTCACGGTTGACGATTGGGAAGCTGTTGACCTTTCTTCGCCTAAAAACGCAAAGATAGTTGTAGAAGACCACTGGGGAAAATCCTTTGAAAAAACTTTCACTATTGTCATGCGGAGGTGACAGCGTTGTTTTTCAAAAAAAGGGAAAAGGACTTAACCAAAAATCCCTTTTACGATAAAGGGAACACGCTTGTGGTCTATTTTAAATGTTCAAAGTGTGGCGAGCTGTTTCGAAGCCATTTGAGAAAATACTATGACGTAAGTGTTAACTACGGGGGAGGAAAAGGAGCTTATAAACTTGATAAAGAGTTCATTGGAAGCAAGTGTCAGAATAAGATACAAATTTACGCTGAATTTACAAGAAGCTTCAAACCGCTGTCTTTTGATATAATAGGTGGGAATTTTATTTCTGAAGGAGAATACAACGAACAAAATATCTAAATATACATTGTTAAAGGAGGCACGTTGATGAAAAGGTGGCTGTTTACCAGTGAAAGTGTCACGGAAGGTCATCCGGACAAAGTCGCAGACCAGATTTCCGATGCAATCCTCGATGCTATGCTTGAACAGGACCCAAATTCAAGAGTAGCAGTTGAAACGCTTGTTGCAACGGGTGTTGCAGTAGTTGCAGGGGAAGTAAGCACAAGGGCATATGTGGATATTCCCCAAATCGTCAGGGATACTATACTCGATATAGGGTACACCAGGGCAAAATACGGATTTGATGGCGAGACCTGTGCGGTGTTGAGCAGTATTGACGAGCAATCACCAGACATTGCCCTTGGCGTGAATAAATCCCTTGAAGCCAAAAGCGATGGTAACGATATGTATGATGAGATAGGGGCCGGAGATCAGGGAATGATGTTTGGCTACGCCACCAATGAAACTGAGGAAATGATGCCCCTTCCGATAGTGCTCGCTCACAAGCTCTCGAAAAGACTATCCGATGTTAGAAAGCAGAAAATAGTGGATGGATTCAGGCCTGACGGCAAAACACAGGTCACAGTACTCTATGAAGATGGAAAACCCGTTGGAGTTACAACTGTGGTTGTTTCCACCCAGCACGATCCTATGCTGACAAATGAAGAAATCAGAGATGCTGTTATCGAGCATGTTATAAAGCCAATTATCCCGGAAAACTTGATGCACGAGAATATGAAAATATATGTAAATCCCACGGGGAGGTTCGTAAAAGGCGGACCTGCTGCAGATACAGGCCTCACAGGTAGAAAGATCATCGTGGACACCTATGGCGGATGGATTCCTCACGGTGGAGGGGCTTTCAGCGGAAAAGACCCAACAAAGGTTGATAGGTCAGCCCATTACATGGCGAGGTATGCTGCAAAGAATATAGTGGCTGCCGGGCTCGCTGATAGAGTAACCCTTCAACTTGCTTATGCCATAGGCGTTGCCCATCCCGTTTCTTTCATGATTGATGCCCATGGAACGGAAAAAGTAGATCTGGATAAGCTTTCCGAAGTCGTTCAGAAGCTTTTTGATTTCAGGCCCGCAGCAATTATTGACACACTGGATTTGAGAAGGCCCATATACAGGCAAACGGCTGCCTATGGCCACTTTGGGCGCACAGATGTCGACCTTCCCTGGGAAAGGGTCGATATGGTTTCCGAATTGAGAAAAGCTTTTAATTTATAGAATATAGAAATCAGGAAGGAGGAAAAAAAGTGCCGAATATTAAGTCCGCTGAAAAAAGAGTGAGACAGACAAAAGTCAGGAGAATGAGAAACAGGAGTGCAAAGACAAGATTCAGAAACGTCACAAAAGAGCTTCTTCTTGCTATTGAAACCAAGGAAGCCCCTGAAAAAGTCAACGAACTTCTCAGCCTGTCTTTTTCTGTTCTTGACCGTGCAGCCAAAAAAGGTGTCATTCACAAAAGACAAGCTTCCAGAAGAAAGGCAAGGCTTACAGCCAGAGTGAAGAAATACCTGGATAGCCTTAGCTAATATAGAAAAAGGCGGGGATATCAATCCCCGCCTTTTTTGTTATGTGAATTACTCTACTTTGAGTTCGCCTTCTGTTGAATGCATTCCCTTCAAAATGTTTTCTTCGGTTTCCACATCGAAAACATGGACCATGTTCATATCGAATACCAGATCAATGGTGTCTCCCGCCTGCGCTTTTGTTTTCGGGTCGACTTTTGCTACGATGTCATCCCCAGCGATAGTTGCGTGAATAAGAGTTTCGCTTCCAAGGGGTTCAACAACGTCAACTTTTCCTTCGGCAACGAATTCCTCGCTGGGATTAACCGCGAACATCTTGTCGTAAATGTTTTCAGGTCTTATGCCGAAGACAACATCTTTTCCGACATATGGGGAGAGCTTATCATAGTATTTTTCGGGAATAAGGAGCTTCATTGAGTCTTTGTGTATCCAGAGCTTATCTCCTTCCTTGGAAACCTTTGCGTTTATGAAATTCATGGAAGGCGTTCCAATAAACCCGGCAACGAATTTATTCACGGGTTCAAAGTAAACGGAATAAGGATCACCGATCTGCTGTATAACACCATCTTTCATGATAACTATCTTATCAGCCATGGTCATGGCTTCTACCTGGTCGTGTGTAACGTAAATGATGGTTGCCTGAAGGTTCTGATGAAGCCTTTTTAGCTCAGCTCTCATCTGTGTTCTTAGTTTCGCATCGAGGTTTGAAAGGGGTTCGTCAAAAAGGAAGACCTTGGGATTTCTTACGATAGCCCTTCCCACTGCAACCCTCTGCCTCTGACCACCGGAGAGCTGTTTGGGCTTTCTGTCAAGGAGACCTTCGATACCGAGTATGCTGGCGGCTTCCTTAACGCGCTTGTCGATTTCCGGTTTCGGAACTTTTCTCAATTTCAGCCCGAAAGCCATGTTTTCATAAACAGTCATATGGGGATAAAGCGCGTAGTTCTGGAAAACCATAGCGATATCTCTGTCTTTTGGCTCTACATCGTTGACAACTTTTCCGCCAATGGTTACCGTTCCTTCTGTGATTTCTTCCAATCCCGCAATCATTCTCAAAGTGGTTGTTTTACCACAACCAGAGGGGCCGAGCAGAACAACGAATTCCTTGTCTTTGACCTCGAGATTGGCACCATGTACCGCTTTGAAACCGTTTGGATATACCTTTACTACATCTTTGAGGATAACCTCAGCCATGCCTTACACCTCCAAAAATCAATCTTCTGAACTATCTTCAATGATATCTTCAAGCTGTGTTCCGAGAGCTTTTTCGCCGGCATCCATTAAATAAAGCTCATACGCCGTGGAGAGAAAGTTGAGCATCTTCGTGTATTTCTCGTAAGAAATCAAGGCAGCCCTGGGAACACCATTTTTTGTTATAACAACATCACGTTGACCATTCGAAGCAGTATCCACTACTTCTGAAAAATGCGCTTTTGCATCAGCCAGTGATTTGAAGATCAGATTATCAAGTCTTGCCAATGTACCCACCTCATTTGATGTTACTCCATTATACATTATGACCACAATTATAGTCAAGCAAAGCTAATGAAATTTGTTGCGTACACTTGTATTCAGGGGTACTTAATTTTGGTGGGGTTGAAAATTCACCAATCAATAATGAGGGTAAGAAAGTTCTAAAAAAATTTACATAACCCTTTATGGAAGCACTATTGAAGAGTGTTTTTCTGTAAAGCGCTTGTATACTCAATTACAAGAATTACTCTTTTAGAGAATATGTCGGTAATTATTCTATAATAGGAATTTCAGCAAGTCAAGAGTTGCATTGAAGGGTTGATAAGTGCTAAAATATGTCTGACATCATATTTCAGATTTAGGGGGTGTTTATGTGAACAAGAAGGAACTCGTAGCTGAAATCGCCGAAAGAACAGGAACAACAAAGAAATTAGCGGCTGAAGTTCTCGACAGCTTTGTAGCAGTTGTAGGCGAGAAACTTGCCAAGGGTGAAGAGGTTAAACTCGTTGGTTTTGGTACTTTTGAAGTTGCAGAAAGAAAACCCAGAAAAGGTGTCAACCCCAGAACAAAAGAAGCTATCCAAATTCCCGGGGGAAAAGTACCTAAGTTCAGAGCTGGTAAGGAACTCAAAGAGAAAGTAAAATGAGATCTTGTCTTTAAAATGGCGGCTTGGTTAGCCGCCATTTTCTTTTGCCCATTTTAGAATCTCAGCAACTATTTTTTTGTTTTTTATCACTTTGCATAACTCTTCTTCAGATGCCTTTTTTATCCTGGAAACGCTTTTGAAGTGCTTCATCAAGAGTCTTTTCCTTTTTGGACCAATGCCCGGTATCCCGTCGATTTCTGAACTAACAAATCTTCTCTCACGGAGGTAACGGTGGTAATTGACTGCAAATCTGTGGGTTTCATCCCGGATGGAAACCAGCAACTTCATAACAGGGTGATCAGGTGGCAGTTTTAATTTTCCCCTGCTATCGGGAAAAACGATTTCCTCTTCCTCCTTGGCAATACCCACGATTTCGGTTTTCAAGTTGAGTTCCTCAAGCGCTTCAGACACAGCTCTGAGCTGCGGGAACCCACCATCGATGAAAAGCAGATCAGGTAAGGGGTGTTTGGAATAGCGGCGCTTTATAACCGTTGCGAGTGCTTCAAAATCATTTGGGACTTCGAGGTTCCTTATCCTGTATCTTCTATACCTCGATTTGTCTGGTTTCCCTGATTCAAAGACAACCAGAGAAGCAACTGTCATAAGCCCCTGGGTATGGGAGATATCTATTCCCTCAATAAATCGCGGTATTTTTTTCAAACCCAGGATATTCCTGGTCTGTTTGAGGGTCTCAACAGCACCGATTCGTATATTCAATTCTTGCTCAATGTTTTGAAAAGCTATCTTCATTAGCCTGGATTCGAATTCTGTTCTGGGTTTTCCAATATATTCAAATTCGGACTTGAACATATTGGTTTCTGTTTTTCTCAATCCTGACACGATTAAGCTTTTTGGGCGATGTTTCTCCCTGGCGAGGTAAAACTGGCTTATAAAATCGGAGACCTTCCCTTCAGGGAAATCGTAAACCAGCTTTCCAAGAAGCATTCCACCTCTTATTTCGAGAAGGACCAGAATACCTGAAGAAAGTGCCAGAACATCAATGCTGAGATCCTGCGGAACGTCAACAGCCTGTCTGGAATACAATTTATCCATGGAATCGAGAACATCACGGATTTCCTTTGCCTGTTCAAATTGAAGGTTATCCGCCAGCCTGTACATCCTTTCTTCGAGAGACGTTCTGACACTGAGGGTATTCCCTTCAAGGAATTCAATGAAGTTATCAAGACTCTTTTTGTATTCTTCCTTTGTGATTTTACCTACGCATGGAGCGGAACACATTTTAAGGTGATATAGAAAGCAGGCTTTCTTGATTCTATCAAGGGACTGCTTGCAACTCCTTACCTTGAAAATCCTCTGAAGGAGTTCCAGTATGCTGCGTACGAGCCTCGTGCTCGTGTATGGGCCAAAATACATCCCGGGAGCTTTCCTGTCTCTTCTCAACTCCACATAAGGGAATTCGTCTCTGGATATATATATATATGGATAAAAACGGGACTCTTTCAGCAGGATGTTATAGCGCGGCTTGTATTTGTAAATAAGATTTGCTTCTAAAAGTAGAGCTTCCCTTTCGCTTGGGACGATAATAAAATCCATATCAGAAGACTCTTCGGCAATTTTTCTTACTTTTTCATCCTTCCACGAAGATTCCCTGAAATAAGACTGCACGCGACGTTTTAATTTGACAGCTTTACCTATGTAAATTATTTTCCCTTCGCTATTTTTGAATATGTAAACACCGCAGGTTTCCGGTAGCGAACTGATTTTATTCTGAAGAGCCCTTTTCATCAGTGACCTCCAATGAACTACATATCACAGCGCTCCCCGGGCATTCACGGGATTTTAGCATCTCCCATACCCTTTTCCCGATGGGATTGTCTATACCACCCAGAAAATTTGCCAGCTGAAGGTGAAGGCATTTGATATTCATTAGATTTCTTATGCCCCCAATCCCCCTGTCAAGTAAAGCTTCTATCTGCCAATTCTCTAGCTTTCTGTCAGCTAATAAGGATTTTTTCAGGGCTTGAGTGGTTTTATGTGCCTCTATATATTCCCTTGACATACTTTCGGAATGCTCAAGCTCTTCTTCGAGTAGTTTCACCCAGCCTTTTTCTTCAAGGCGGGAAACTTCTTTGTACAAAAAGGGGCAGGTCAGCCAGAATAGTGTGGGAAAAGGTTTCCCATCGGTGATCAAATCCGATTGAATACACTGCGGATAACCCCAGGTGCATCTTTTTACCACGCGAAATTCGTTTCTCAGCTCGCGTCCTAATTGAGCCTGAACTATCTTTTTTTCAAAACAGCCGCTTTCCATTCGTTCATTTCCTCCGTTTCCAGCAATGAGAAGGAGTCTTCCAATGTTGTCACAAAAGCGTCGAATTTCTCCTTTAGAATTCCGGAGAGAATTATTACACCATCAGACTTCAAATAGTGCGTTGTTTCTTTTACAAAGCGTTCAAGCAATTCGACGATCATATTTGAAACAATCACATTGAAACGTTCACCGGGTTTGAGGGCGCTGAGAAAGTTAGAAACCCTCGCATCAATGGAAACCCCGTTTATCCATGCCGTTTCCTGGCACTTTTCAACGGCAGCCGGATCTATATCGAGGGCAACTGCCTTTTTCGCCCCTCTCTTCAAAGCCAGCGCTGATAGGATACCTGTGCCTGAACCAACATCCAGCACAAAAGCACCAGGTTCCATGTGTTTTTCGAGAAGGCGTGAGGCGAGCTTTGTCGTTTCGTGTAACCCTGTACCAAAGGCGCTTCCGGGTACTATTCCCAGGGCTCCCTCTTCTGTGATTTGATTGGGTTCTTCAAGAGGGATCAGTTTTGTGTGGTGAGTCAACATAAAGGGTTTAAGGTTCTCTTTGAATTTTTTCCACCAATTTTCTTCAAGCTCCTCGCCACCGAGCTCAAAGGGGTAGCCCGACAAAAAAGGTGGAAACTCCTGATCGGGTTCGAGATACACCTTTACCCGCCACAGATTTGAATCTATTACCTCGGAAAAGATACTGTAAAAGCCCTCCGAAAAGCAGAGTTCATCTATTTCTTCAAGGATTTTTTCATCTGCGTATAGAGTGAAATACTTATAAAGCATATCAACCACCTCGGTGCAATTATAACGTTATTTCAGTGATAATTCAGCTGATGATTTCTTTGAAGCGTGTTAGAATTAAATGAATTGCAGGAGGTGAACCCTTTGAAAAGAGATTTTCTAAATTATAAAATAGCAGAGCTTTCGGAGCTGCAAGATGATGCCAAAAGAAAGGCTATTGCCTATTTTCACGAAAGGATAACCGCCTTCAACCCTGAATTAAACGCTTTTCTGGAAGTGCTTCCCTTATCAGCCAATTATTCTTCCGGTTCGCTTTCCGGCATACCTTACGCATTGAAGGACAACATATTGGCCAGAGGTACCCGGACTACATGCGCCAGCGATATATTGAAAGATTATATCTCTCCTTATGATGCAACAGTAACGGCTCGGCTGAAAGCTGAAGGAGCTGTGTTGATGGGGAAAACAAACCTCGATGAATTTGCCATGGGTTCTTCAACGGAGAATTCGGCATTCGGCCCCTCAAAAAACCCATGGGATTTAAACCGAATTCCCGGTGGGAGCAGTGGAGGCAGTGCAGCAGCAGTTGCAGCAGGGCTTGTACCCTTTGCCCTTGGAAGCGATACCGGGGGTTCCGTTAGGCAGCCAGCAGCTTTTTGTGGAGTGGTTGGTTATAAACCCTCTTACGGACTGGTATCAAGATATGGCCTGGTAGCCTTCGCTTCTTCTCTCGATCAGATAGGTCCTTTGACAAGATGTGTCGATGATGCCTATGCTGTTTTCAAAACGATAGCCCGAAAGGATATAAACGATGCCACTACTATCAATAATGGAGTTAATCTCAAGGCGAATGATCTGCCTAAAATCGATCTCAAAGGCATAAGGATAGCGGTGCCTTCCGACGCTCTGGATTTTGAAGGGCTCGATGAAAGGGTTAAATCCAGATTCCTGGAATTCGTTGAGCGGCTTACTGAAAAAGGAGCAAAAGTCTCCTTTATTGAGCTGGGTATCTTAAAATATGTTGTCGCAACATATTATCTCATCGCTCCTGGCGAAGCCAGCTCTAACCTATCTCGCTATGACGGCGTTCGCTATGGTGAGCGGGTTGAGTCTGAAAACTACGAAGAGATGATAAAGAAGAACAGAGATATCGGTTTTGGCGATGAAGTAAAACGCAGGATCTTGCTGGGTACTTTCACATTGAGCTCCGCTTATTACGACGCTTACTATCGTAGGGCTCTGAAAATCAGGCGAATTATCTCTGACAGGATAAATAAGGTTCTTCAGGAACACGATTTCATATTGAACCCCACCACACCCACACTTCCAGGAAAAATAGGAGAAATTAGCGATCCCCTTACTTATTATCTGATGGATATATATACCATTCCAGCTAACTTAGCCGGAATGCCGGCCATTTCGGTACCCATTGATCCCGTAGACGGCTTGCCGGTGGGCGTTCAATTTATGGGAAAGCGACTTTCCGATCTTCAGCTCCTCTCTGTTGCAAAAGAGGCTGAAAAATTATCAGGTGCATACGAGAACGGGCTTGCAAAGCTTCCTGAGAGGTGGTTACATGTATAAAACTATCATTGGTCTTGAAATCCACGCTCAATTATCGACAAAAACCAAGGCCTTTTGCAGCTGTCAGGCTGATGTCTTTGAGCTGGAGCCAAATACAGCTATTTGCCCTGTGTGCACGGGTCAGCCCGGAGCGTTGCCCGTGTTAAACAAAACTGTTGTTGAATACGCTGTTAAAGCGGCGGTTGCATTTAATTGCAGCATCAATTTACGTTCCAGTTTTGATAGAAAGAACTATTTTTATCCGGATCTACCAAAGGGTTATCAGATTACCCAATACTTCACCCCGATCGCAGAAAATGGTTATCTTGAATTCAAGCTTGACGGAAATGAAAAAAGAGTCCGCATCAGAAGGATACACATTGAAGAAGACGCCGGTAAAATGATACATCAGGACGCCGATTCCATTTCTGGCGCCAGCGGAAGTCTTGTAAATCTAAACAGGTGCGGGGTCCCTCTAATAGAAATCGTTACTGAACCGGATATCTCTTCACCAAAAGAAGCGAGGGTTTTCATGGAATTGCTACGCGATACGCTCAGGGCGATTGATATATGCAGCGGCGATATGGAAAAGGGAGCGTTGCGGTGCGATGCAAACATATCCGTAGTGGATGAGGAATCCGGGACATCATCAAATAGGGTCGAAGTAAAGAACATTAATTCCTTCAAGTTCGTGGAGAAGGCCCTCGAATTCGAGCGGGAGCGTATTATCAAAGCCCTTGAACAGGGTACTGATGTAGACAGGGAAACGCGGACATGGAACTTCACAAAACGTGAAACCATATCTATGAGGTCAAAGGAAGAGGAGAACGATTACAGATATTTCCCGGAACCCGATTTACCGCCGCTTCAGCTGAGCGGAGAATTTGTGGAAAAAGTCAGAAAAAATCTACCTGAACTTCCACAGCAGAGAGTTCAAAGGCTGATACAGCAATATGGAATTCCTGAATACGATGCCTCCGTCCTCGGTTCCGATGTAAAAATCAGCTTGTTTTTTGAGGAGGTATCCAGAGTAACAGGAAAACCAAAAGATGCCTCCAACTGGATAATGACGGAACTGATGAGAGAAATAAACCAGAGAGGGATTCCAATAGATGAAATGCCCATTGGACCCGAGCATTTTAAGGTACTCTTTCAGCTCCTCGATCAGGGAAAGATTTCCGCCAAAATAGCAAAAGAACTCTTCCCCCTGATGGTGGAAACCGGGAAAACGCCCGATCAGTTAGTAAAAGAACGCGGAATGGAGCAGATAAGTGACGAAAAGCTAATTGAGGAGATTGTTTTGCGTGCCATGGAATCAAATCCGAAAGCCGTGCAACAATATAGAGATGGGAAGAAAAACGTAATGGGCTACTTTGTCGGCGCTGTGATGAAAGAAACACGTGGAAAAGCAAATCCAGCAGTTGTGAATGAAATTGTGAGGAGGCTTCTGGAATCATGAAGAGGATAACAACCATTACAACCCTTCTGCTTCTGGTGCTTTCGTTAACTCTTTTTGGAGAAACATATCTCTCTTTGATTGATGAAAGCTGGAAGACGGAAGTAACCTTTCCTCTTTCAAAGAAGTTGAACTGGGGGATTGCAATGGGGAATACGGCACCCAGAATAGGCATCCTGTACACAGAGAATTGGGCTGATTATTCGACCGGCTTTTTCAAGGTTAAAACCCGTGATGGAAGTTTTTCATTGGGCCTGTATTTCGGGGAGGGAATTTCGGTTTCTACAACACTGATACAGGGCAGCTATTCACCCCCGATCTATTCCCAGAGCTTTAATAAAATCCAGCTCGCTTCAGATGGAAAGTTTCACCGGTTTTCATATGGCAATTACCGTGTCCCTCTGGGTAAGTGGAGCCTCGGGGCGAATATGCTCAGCATAAAGGACGAAAGCACAAAGGTCAATTATCTGAAAGCATACGTTTTTGTAAAAGACTTCAATAGAAGTTTCAGGTTGAGCCTTAACGGCGGAATATTGAACCTGGGAGTCGACTTAGCTACCATAGGCTCTTTGGGGGAGCTCGGATACGGTGGAGGGGTGTGCTATGACTTCAGCAAAAGAGCACCGGGGCTTTCGGCACACTGGGTTTTCCCGGTATCCCTGGAAAGCGGGAACTTTACCGGGGAAATAAAGATGTTCGTCAAAACTGACGGGGTGAATACGAAACTCAGCTTCAGAACACCTGGCGGAAAAAACCTTTTAATATTTGGCCTTGGCTTTGAAAACTTTACACTGGATGAATTTTTCCTTGGATTAATGGTGAACTGAATGATGAAAGCAGGTGTGTATGTACACCTCCCCTTTTGCAAAAGGCTGTGTCATTACTGCGACTTTGCAAAAATCAAAGAAGATCATGAACTGATAGAAAGATATCAACGTCTTCTGCTGAAAGAGATGGAACTTTGGTTCAAGAATAACCCTCTCATCAAGGTGGAAACCCTTTACTTTGGAGGAGGTTCTCCTTCAATTTATCCTCTTAACTACCTGCAGCAGCTGATAGACAGATTAAAGGGGTTGACGGATTTCGCGCCTGAGGAAATAACCCTCGAAGCAAATCCCTGGGAACTTGACGCGGATAAGCTTAAAAGCTGGTACAGATTGGGTATAAATCGTTTGAGCGTTGGTGTTCAAAGTGCTTCAGCAGATATCCTGAAAAACGTTGGCCGCGAGTCTCCTTCTGACCTGTTAAAAAGGCTCAAAGCAGCAAGAAGTATTTTTGAAATTCTCAACCTGGATTTTATTCTCGGGCTTCCGGGGGAATCCGAAAAAAATCTGGAAGAGAATATCGGGCTTATCAAAGAGTTGTTCCCACGGCATATCTCCTATTATTTCCTTGACACCGACCATGACACTCCTTTGATGAAAAACGTCCGTAGTGGTAAGATTGAGTTGCCGGATGTTGAGATGGTCGAGCAGTTATATGACCGGGTGAAGCTCACATTATCTGCCCTGGGGTATATACGCTATGAAATCTCCTCGTGGCAAAGAGATGGGATGTGTTGCAAGCACAATATGAATTATTGGAAAAACGGGAATTACGTTGGTTTCGGCATCTCGGCAGGAGGGCATGTTGAAAGAAACAGATACGTTAACACGGAAAATTTCAAAGACTACGAAGATGCCCTAAGCAAAGGCCTTTTGCCGCGGGTATACAGCGTGACTAACGATGACCTCCAGGAAGATATTGAAACCCTTTTTATGTCCTTAAGGCTTGTTGAGGGGTTTTCTTTGGAGAACTTATCAAATAGCAAATACAGGTTCGCCCTGGTGGAAGCTCTGACCGAAAAGCTTTCTGATTTTGCCATAATCAGGAACGGTCGGATTAGATTGAATGAAAATGGGCTCGACAATTCACGGCTTGTGTTCGAGAGAATTCTCGATATAAAGGAGGGGATAGTCGATGTTTTCGGCACATGAAATACTGGATATTGCATTGAACATCGAAAACGAGGGGATTAAGTTTTACAGAGAACTGGCTGAAAAGGCAAAAGATGAAAGCGCGAAATCCACTTTTGAGTTTCTTGTTTCTCAGGAGAAAGAACATATAATTACCTTCAGGGAGCTTCTAAAAAGGTTTGAAAAAGAGGCTCAGGAGCTGGTAAACTGGGACGAGGCTACGGAATATTTGAAGACTTTAAGCGAGCAAAAGGTGTTCCCGAGTGCAAGCACTTTGATAGAGAAGTTTAAAAACAGCACCCCGGAAGAAGTAGTAAAATATTCCATTGAAAGAGAAAAGGACACTGTGATATTCTACTACGACCTTTTGGATATGATTGCAGATAATGAGGCTAAAGAAGCCGTGAAGAAGATTATAAAGGAAGAAAAGAAGCACGTCGTTATATTGAGGGATTTGCTTAAATGAAAAAGACAGATCTCGAAAATTTTCTCAAAAACTTCAAAGCCCGGTCAGGAGAGCGGAAAAGCCTTGATTGGGATCGATATTTTATGATCCTGGCTGATACAGTAAAAGAGAGGTCAAGCTGCTTCCACCGAAAGGTGGGAGCGATTATTGTCAGGGAAAACAGGATCCTCGCGACCGGATACAACCAGCCCCCATCGGGTTTCCCTCATTGCGATGAGACTGAATGCATACGCGACGCTCTTTCCATTTCTTCCGGTGAGAATCAGGAAGTTTGCTATGCAGCGCATGCGGAGCAAAACGCCATTGCACAGGCGGCGAGGTTTGGGATATCAACGGGAGGGGCAACAATTTATGTGACCCATAAACCCTGTTCCATATGTGCGCGGATATTGATAAATGCAGGGATAAAGCGCGTGGTATTCAGCTGGGATTATCCCGATCCACTTTCGGAATTTCTACTCAAAACATGCGGTGTTGTTTTAGAACAACTCGAGCTTGAAGGAGGTAGCCATGTCAACGACTAAACTGCTGACTTATTTACGTCAGGATAGGATGCCCCATGTCTGGTGTCCGGGCTGTGGTAACGGCGTTATAATGAAAGCCTTTGTCAATGCTGTGGACCGTCTATCTTTGGAACCCGATAGGATCGCCGTTATCTCAGGAATTGGTTGCTCATCGCGTGTAACCGGCTATTTGAATTTCAACACCATGCACACATTGCATGGAAGGGCTATTGCCTTTGCAACCGGCGTCAAACTTTCAAGGCCGGAATTCAAAGTGGTGGTTATGGGTGGTGATGGAGACATTCTGGCTATTGGGGGCAATCACTTCATTCATGCCTGCCGAAGGAATATTGACCTGACTGTCATCATCTTCAACAACAGCATTTACGGGATGACCGGCGGTCAGTATTCTCCTACAACGCCAGAGGAGACTTATGCTTCTACTGCTCCATATGGGAATATCGAAGATCAATTTGATACGGTGAAACTGGCTATTAACTCGGGTGCAACTTATGTGGCGCGCAGCACCGTATATCACTATATTCAGGCAGTGCAGTACATTCAGAACGGTCTCAAGCACAAAGGGATGTCAGTCATTGAGATAATGACAAATTGCCACACCTATTTTGGTAGATACAACGGAATGCCTGAACCAGTGCAGATGCTCACTTACTTCAAGGAAAATGCGGTTCCCCTGAAAAAGGCCGAGAAGATGTCGCAGGACGAGCTCGATAGAAAAATAATCATCGGTGAGTTCGTTAACATAGAAAAAGAAACCTACAACGAGAAATACGAGCAATTAAAGACAAAATTGGCCTTCACGGAGAAGGAGTGATCGATATGCCCTTACACCCACCACATTCGGTTAGGATATCTGGTATAGGAGGCCAGGGAAATGTTTTGATGGGAATTATCCTTGCTGATGCACTGGTTTCTATGGGGTTATGGGTAGTACAAACCCAGTCATATGGGGCACAGGTTCGTGGAGGATTATCCTATTGCGATGTACTGTTCTGCAAAGAACCTATTGACTATCCCAAAGCAAACAATTTCAACGTTATATACTCCATGCACCAGATAGCAGTAAATGCACATATCAATTTGCTCAAACCCAACGGAATACTCATCATAGATAGCTCGTATGTATCAAACCTTCCGAAGGAAGCATTCAGAATAACAAAAAAAATAATCATGAAACCTATATCAAAGCTGACTCAGGAGCGTTTTGGCACAGCTTTGCCTTCAAACATGGTAGGACTGGGTATTATTTCCAAAGCTTCCAATATAATTAAACCGGAGGCCCTGAAAAAAGCCATGAAAAAGCATATAAAGGAGAAATATCACAAACTAAACGAAGAAGCCATTGACTTTGGTATATCGCTGGTGGAAAAATCTTATACGCTAAAAGAAGAATCAAGAGAGTTTATAAGAGGGTTTGAATGAGGCCTTTTTTAAGTAGTTTTGAGTTTGCCGTTAAGGGACTCAAATATCTGGTTTTGAATGAGAGGAATTTCAGGGTACAATTTATAATAGGGATATTCATTCTCCTGCTTGCATTTTTTCTCCCTCTTGAGGGATGGGAGTTTTTTTGGATATTGTTTTCGGTTTTCTTTGTCCTGAGCCTTGAAGGATTAAATACAATCGTTGAAGAAGTTCTGGACTTTATGGAAGAAAAATACCACAGAAAAATCGAAATAGTAAAAGATATTTCGGCGGGGACCGTGCTTCTTGGCTCAATGTTCAGTGTAATTGTTGCAACAATAATCTATGGTAGAGTGTTATTTGGCATTTCAAGATTTTCCGGGTTCATTATTGGTATAATATTAGATGGTTTCCTTTTTGGCCTTGGCCTTTTTGGAGGTGGAAAGAAGTGAGCATTCGCAGTTTATTCCTGCTATTAGTCGCGGTTGTTATCGTATCCATAACTGGATTCAGTTATATCCTTATAACGTACACCATTCATCAGGGGGATACGCTTTATTCTATTGCTGTGGAGCACAATTTGCATGTATCGACTATCCTTGACTTCAACGACATAGAAGACCCTAAAAGCCTTAAAATCGGTGAAAAGATCGTATTTCCACAGCCAGATGGTTTATTGTACGAAGTGAAAAGCGGTGAAAACCTTTCATATATCGCCAAGCTTTTTTTCGCTCCTGTCGAGGACATTATAAAAGCAAACAACATAAAGAACGGAGATATCATAGTTCCCGGTCAGAAGCTTTTCATTCCAATGGATTCCGTTAACAAGTATGATTACGAACCAATCGAAAGACCTTTCAGATGGCCAGTCTATGGGATTATAAGTTCAAATTACGGTTGGCGGATACACCCCATAACCGGAAAGCTCGCCTTTCATACCGGGCTTGACATCGCAGCACCCATGGGAGCGCCAATATTTGCCGCTGACGATGGCTATGTGACCTTTGCCGGGCTCAATGGAGGCTATGGCTACATGGTAGAGATACAGCATGACAACGGTATGGTAACGCGATACGGCCATATGAGCCACATAAGTGTCTATGTTGGCCAGCGCGTATTCATGGGGTCGCTCCTTGGCAGAATTGGTGCAACAGGTCTTGCCACAGGTCCCCATGTGCATTTTGAAGTTAGGGACAATGAGTACAGAACTGTCGATCCCCTTTCAACCCTTCCCGCAAGAGATTTGATGTACGTTATAAGGGGTTATGAAGAAGGGAACACAGACGCAGGCGGAAAATGAAGCGAATACTCGTTAGTGCCTGTCTTTTCGGAATAAATTGCAATTACAAAGGCAAGAACAACCTGAATTATCGCATATTTTCCCTGATGAAGGATTTTGCCTTAATTCCTGTTTGCCCTGAGCAGCTTGCAGGCTTGCCCACTCCCCGGCCAAGAGCTGAAATAATTGGTGGAAAGGGCTGGGTACCGGGTTCGAGGGTGGTAAATGAGTTTGGCGTTGATATAACAACGGTCTTTGAAAAGGGTGCAGAAGAGACATTGAAAATTGCAAGGCTCTTTGAAGTCGAACTTGCCATTTTGAAGGGTGGAAGTCCTTCATGTGGTACGCAGCATGTCTACGACGGCACTTTCAGTTCGATTCTGGTTCCGGGAGTTGGGGTAACTGCCGCTCTTTTACGAAAAAATGGTATAGAAGTTCTTTCAGAGGATGAAATTGAATACCTTATCGGGTCTTGAGGTGAAAATGCCCAGCAAGAAACGAAGTAAAGGGACGTTAAGTCTTGTAGAAGAAAAAAAGCTGAAAACAAGATACAGGAAACTCAGTTATGGCGCATGGATAACTGGTTTCTCTTCATTAGCGCTGCTGCTTTTCCAGAATTACGGAGATATCCTTGCCCTTATTCGTGGTGGAATGATAACCATGCTGCTTGTTTTGGATTTTATTGGCTTTTGCCTGGCGCTGCTACTTTTCTCTATGGCAACTTTGTATTCCTTTTTGATGGAAAAGCGGAATTGGGTAATAGCAAACGCTTTGCTGGCAGTGGTGGTTTTTCTATCCCTGTACCTGTTTTCAGCGAAAATCCCCTTTGTAGATAGCCATGGAACACTTCGCGAAATTACACCCCATTTTCTAAGATACATAGCACTTGGAACTACCTTTGGCGGGCTTTTTCTTGCTCTGATAGCTTTTCTTAAAAGGAAAGAAAATTGAAGAAAGCACCATGCATCCACCTTCGACTAACCGAGACCGGACCGGTTACGCTTTCGAACTCAGGTTGAGCACTCCTGCGGCACACGGTAAGCCCGCTTATGGCTGCTTCCTTCCGGACCTGACCAGGTTCACAGGTTCCCGTTGCGCAGGACCCAACCATCAACATCCTCCAGCGCACCGCGTTCCGACCAGGGCAGCCTCTGGTGGCCTTCGACCCCGCATATGGCGGATTTCGGGTACAGGGAACCGCCAGCTCCCCGCCTAGCATGGTGCGTTTACATTATACCCTGATTTGCTCTTCACTTCAAGAGGCAACTATTTAAGAAAGGTCCGAAGGATTGAATCAGTGTAATCCTTTTTTATGCCGGGAATCATAATAGTTTTAAACTTCATTGATTTTAGTTTCAAATATTCATCTTCCACCGGATCCACATTCAAAGCAAGCAAAGAACCGGAGTTATATTTGATACCTTTGATAATGGTGATAAGCTCGCTGACAATTCCCGTATTCAATGCCCTTGCTTCTCCCTGATCGCACAGAACACCAGAAACAGGCGGATTGACCATTGCAGTCGCAACAGCCAGTTTTTCATCTCTTGAGAATTCGTTAAGATTCAGTTCTTTGTTCGCTTCTTTGACGAGATAATTTTCGCTGCTGTAAAACAGCTCTTTTGCCCGGTTGACAACGCTTCGATCGGGGATGGTAAAGATCTTGATATCGTTTTCATGAGCGAATCGGACAGCTTCGCCATTGAAAACCCCGCAAAATGTTCCAACACCAAGGGCAGAGAGTCTTCTCATGATGGGGTAATCAATGGTGAAGCTGGAAGCATACATCATTCCGTGGCTGCTGTAATGCCTTTTTATATGGCCATTTACGGATGCATGAAGTACTTTTCCATTTGTTAGAAAGGCAGATACATCTCCAAGAAGGTCATATAGTTTCATGAAAGCGGCAGCATTGTTGACATCTTCTGCCTCAATTCCCACCGAAGGATTTGCAAGGTGAACTTCATCCAGAAGGCCCGGATATCCTTCTATTTTATATAAAGAACCACCGGAGAATGTAGGTATAACATATTCTAAAACAAGGTACTCGTATTTCTCAGATGCGAATAGCTGAGAGAATTCCTTGTGGGCAGTGGAGATGTACGAAGAAATGCTGTATAACCCTTTCAATGCGAGCCTTCTTCGCTTTTGAAGCAAAATATCGCCACAGTAAGTCATGTTGTCTATTGCATCTTCATAGTCGCCGGGATCTGTCAACAACACAATATCTCGATAATTTCTAATGGAAGCTGAAACCAGAGCCAATTTTCCCGCATCAATGCTCAAACCGCTTTCATATTCCAGGTCGAAATCGCGATTGAAATTCGTTATTACCATATCAAATCCTGGATTTGCACCCTTGCCGTGGTTCATTTGCGATGCTGTTAGATAAAGCATTTCACTATCTGAATGTGTGCCATCGAAGAAGTCCTTCAATCTCAAAGCATCGATTCCCGACTCTATAAGGTAATTGTAATTCATTGTATCGGATACAATTTCGGCACCATTGGCACTCAGAAAATTGCAAAGCTCCAGAAGATTCTCCCTATCACTCACAGTTACAAGAACTCTTTTTATGTTCAAACTTCCACCTCCACAACTCAATTCTAACAGAAGTACTTTGTTTGCATTTTAACACTCAAAATAGTATTATAAGAATTAAATGCTCTTCGTATTTCAAATCTTTTAAAAGTAGTCGGGTCTTTTACTTCGAAGAGCCCCTGTAAAAACAATAAAGGGGTGAGCAAATGGTAAAGAAAACACTTGATTTTGCTGAAGCTGAAGAGGTTAAGCTTGTTCGCCTTCAAATAACGGACATAAACGGCACCTTAAAAAATGTCGAGCTTCCTGTGAAACGCCTTGAAGAAGCTTTGTTAAAGGGCGTTATGTTTGATGGTTCTTCTATAGATGGATTCGTAAGGATTGAAGAATCCGACATGTTGCTCTTTCCAGACCCCCGCACTGCTTCCCTTTTGCCATGGAAATCCGATTTTGAAAAGACCATCAGGCTTATTTGTGATGTAATGCTTCCTGACGGATCACCCTTCGAAGGTGATCCAAGATACCGGTTAAGAAGGATCGTAGAAAAGGCTAAAACAATGGGGTTTGAGGCCTTTGCCGGACCTGAACCGGAATTCTTTCTGATAAACCGGCAGGAAAACGATTCAAAAACAGGAGGGATAAAACTCCTTGACCGGGGTAGTTATTTTGATATGTTACCCGTTGATAATGGCGAAGAAACTCGAAAAAATATAGTTGTTGCGCTGGAAAAAATGGGTTTTGAAGTGGAGGCGGCACATCATGAGGTAGCGCCTTCACAGCATGAAGTGGATTTCCGTTATACAGACATATTGCAAACAGCCGATAATATCCAGACATTCAAATGGGTTGTAAAAACTATAGCCATGCTTAATGGAATTCAGGCAACTTTCATGCCGAAACCCTTTGAAGGGATTAATGGTTCTGGCATGCATATACATCTCAGCCTCTTTTCGAAAGGTAAAAATGCCTTTTACGATCCTGACAAATCCTATGAACTAAGTGATATTGCTGTTTTCTTCATTGGCGGGATTTTGAAATATGCGTCTGAACTCACCGCGGTTACTAACCCGACAGTTAACAGCTACAAGCGATTAGTCCCGGGTTATGAAGCACCTGTGAATATCTCATGGGCTCTTGGAAACAGAAGTGCGATGATAAGGGTTCCTTCGGTTCGGGGACAGGCAACACGGATTGAAATAAGAAATCCAGATCCTACTTGCAATCCCTATCTTGCTCTTGCGGTTATACTGGCTGCTGGTTTGAAGGGGATCGAAGAAGAAATCCTTCCCCCTAAACCTGTTGACAGAAATATCTTTGAGCTTGACAGCGGTGAAAAGCTAAAACGCAAAATAGGATTTTTGCCCGGGGATTTGAAAGAGGCAACAGAAAAAACTGAAAAGAGCATACTTGTCCGCGAAGTCCTTGGAAAGCACATATTTGAAAAGTTTATCGAAACTAAAAAGCTTGAATGGGAAAGGTTCATGAAAAGTGTAACTAATTGGGAACTGTCAGAATATATAGAGTATTAAACTGAAAGGGTTAAAAATCAGGAATTCTTTACGAAACATTGTGTTTCGACAAGCAAAGTTGTTATGTGCTATAATGCATTGTTGTTAATTCCCGCTTTGTCTGAGGACAAGGCCATAAGTCCATGGGAGGAGGTAAAAAATGTCTGAAAAAAGGATCTACGAAACCATGTTTATCGTCTCGCCACAGCTTGACGAAGAACAGAGAAATGACCTTGCAGAAAAGGTGAAGAACTACATTGAAGAGAGAGTCGGGGGCGAGATCGAGAAGTTCGACCGCTGGGGAATGCGGAAGCTCGCATATCGTGTGAGAAAAGGATTTACGGAAGGCGATTACACCCTTATCCTTTTCCGCGCTGACCCTGAAAAGGTTAACGTACTCGAAAGGCTTTTCAACATCACCCCTGATATTTTCAGGTGGCAGACCTTCCGGAGAGAAGACCTTGAAAAGGAAGAGAAAAAGAAAGAAAAACCGGAAGTCGAGAAGGCTCCTGAGGAAGTAGTTGAGACAATTGTTGAAACTGCTCCAGAAACTGTCGAAGAAGTGTCCAATGACGCGCCTGCAACAGAAGAAAAGCCTGAAGAAAAGGCGGAGGAATAATCATGTCTATCAGCTACAACAAAGTGGTTCTTGTTGGACGCTTAACCAGAGATCCCGAAATAAAATTCAGTACCAGTGGAACCCAGATTTCCCTTTTCACCCTTGCCGTTGATAGACCAATGAGAAGCGGCATGGATGATAGCGGGAATACTGATTTCATAAAGATTGTTAGTTTCGGGAAACTCGCCGAATTCGCTGGAAACTATTTGACCAAGGGAAGGCTGGTTCTGGTAGAAGGGTCGCTCAGGATCAGAAAATGGAAAACAGCTGATGGAGATCCGCGCAGCACTGTTGAAATAGTTGCGAATGCGATACGATTTCTTGAAACCAGATCACAGGTTGAAAGCACACCAGAAGTCATAGACGAACCCGAAGAAAAAACTGACCTAAGCGACGACATAACTTTCTTTGGAAGCGAACCCGCTGACACTAACGACGACGATATCCCATTTTAATCAGAAATGAGGAGGAATAAAAAATGAGAGAAAGAAGAAAGAGAAGAACAAAAAAGAAATGCAGACTTTGTGGCATGAAGATCAACTATGTTGACTATAAAAACACTTCCCTTTTAAGAGACTTCATGACAGACAAGGGGAAAATCATTCCAAAAAGAATCACCGGAAACTGTGCCAAACATCAGAGGATGATAAAAACAGCAATAAAGCGCGCAAGACACATGGCACTGCTTCCATTTACCAAGGAATAAAAAAAGGGGAGGCCGAAAGCCTCCCTTTTTTAACCGGGGGGTGAAAGAGTGAAAGTCATTCTTCTCAAAGATGTTCCAAAGCTCGGGAAAAAAGGCGAACTCAAAGAAGTTTCAAATGGTTACGGGAGAAATTACCTTATTCCAAGAGGATTAGCTGTTGAAGCTACATCCAGCGAACTTGCAAAGCTCCGTGCACAGCGCGAGCAAAAAGAGAAGCATGAAGAGATGATAAGAAGAAAAAGCGAGGATCTGTTAAAAAAGCTCCTTCAAAAGCACTTCAGGTTAAAGGCAAAAGCTGGTTCTTCTGGAAAGCTTTTCGGCGCTATAACCAGCAAAGATATCGCCGAACTGATCTCAAAAGAATTGCAAATCGAATTTGATAGAAAGCACATAATACTCTCTGATAACATAAAAAAGCTGGGCGATTACGAAATTGAAATCAAACTTCCCGGAAATGTGAGGGGAAAGATAAAAGTCTCAATAGAAAGTTCAGAGGTGGAATAATTTGGAGTTTAAGATATACTCCAAGGCGCTTTATTCAACCTGGATCCTCTTTCATCCTGAGCGCCTTTTATTTGATGCTGGCGAAAGCATTTCAAGCATTCTCGGAAACAGTGTATACGCAATAAGAGATGTAGTTCTCACCCATGGTCATGTGGATCATATAGCCGGTTTGTGGGGTTTGATAAACACAAGAAATGTAGCTATGGGCGATAGAAAGAAGCCTCTGAGGATAATCTTTCCTCGGGGTAATAGAGCCATTCAGGCATATCTTGACTTCATTATTGGCATGAATCCCAGACTGAGATATGAAATCATATTGAAACCGGTAGACCCGGAAGAAGAGATATTCTTACGGACCGCAGGGAATTTCAAGCGCTGGCTCGTTCCATTCAGGGTAAGGCACACCCCTGGGGAAATTAGCTACGGATATCATATAATTGAAGAGAGAAAGAAACTCAAAGCTGAATTCAGAAGTCTAAACTCTGATGAAATCGTAGCATTGGTAAAAAAGCATGGCCGGGAATATATCACCGAGAACTTTACTAAAAAAATCCTGACTGTGAGCGGTGATAGCTATGCGCTTCCTCCAGAAGTCATCGAAGACAGCGAAACCCTGTTGCACGAATGCACCTTTCTAAACGGGAAGGATCGAAAGAACCAAAATCATTCCACTCTGGAAGAAATAGTAGAGAACGTTTGTAAGTCAAAGGGTATTAAAAGACTGATACTTTATCATATCTCCGGCCGTTATTCGACAAGAATAAAGAAACTTTCCAAAGCGTTTGTTGAAAAACTCGAGGATAGGGAGTTGAAAATCCACTTCGTTTACCCCGAAAAACTCTTTGTCCTTTAGGGGAGGCGAAAACATGAGTTATGTTGGATGGATGATTTTTGGTGTCGTTCTTCTCGTAGTTGAAATATTAACTCCTACCTTCTTCTTTCTCTGGTTTTCTATTGCAGCTTTTCTTTCCGGTATTTTGGCTATGTTCGGGTTGAATCTCGGCTGGCAGGTATCGGTTTTTGCTGTCTCAAGTACATTCCTTGTCATTTTCACACGACCCATAGCGAAAAAGTTAATGGGAGAATCCTCAAGGAAGGTTTATGTGGATGAACTAAAGAAAAGCGTAGCAAGAGTGGTTCAGGATATAGATGCAGATAAAGGAACCGGTATTGTTAAAATATCTGGTGAAAGCTGGAGAGCGGTATCTGTTGACCCAAAGAAGGTAATAAAGAAAGGCGAGGAAGTTCTTGTCGAGCGCATCGAAGGAACAACTGTGTACGTAAAGCCGATAGAAACAAAGGCTGAAAAGGAGGGGGAAAAGGCATGATAATATGGATTGTTCTTGCTGTTGTCATTCTTATCATAGCGGCTTCGGGAATTAAGATCATCAGACCATTCGAAAAAGGCTTGGTTGAAAGGCTCGGGAAATACAACCGTGAAGCAGGACCGGGCTTGAATTTCATTATACCCTTTATAGAAAGAATAATCAAGGTTGACCATCGTGAGATGGTAATCGATGTTCCGCCTCAGGAAGTGATCACAAACGACAACGTAATTGTTACGGTAGATGCGATTATATATTACGAAGTAACAGATGCCTTCAGGGTTATTTATAATGTCAGGAACTTTGAGGTAGCTGCCATTAAACTGGCGCAGACGAATTTGAGAAATGTGATTGGTGAAATGGAGTTAGACCAGACGCTTACCTCCCGTGAAAGGATAAATGTCAAACTTCGTGAAGTGTTAGATGAAGCCACCGACAAATGGGGTGTCAAAGTTACCAGAGTTGAGTTGAAGAAAATTGATCCACCTCAGGATATTATGGATGCCATGTCAAAACAGATGAAGGCCGAAAGAACAAAGAGGGCTGTTATTCTTGAAGCAGAAGGTTATAAGCAATCGCAAATCACCAAAGCTGAAGGTGATAAAAGATCTGCAATATTAAAGGCAGAAGGTCAGGCTGAAGCCATAAAGAGAGTTGCAGATGCGAACAAGTACAAGTTAATTGCAGAAGCTGAAGGGCAAGCAAATGCCATTATTAAGGTCTTTGAGGCAATTCATGACGGAAGACCCACCAATGACCTTATTGCGGTGAGATATCTGGAAACTTTGAAGGAAATCGCGAATGGGACAGCGAATAAAGTATTCCTTCCTTACGAAGCTTCTGGTTTTCTTGGCAGTATTGCAGCAGTCTCTGAACTCTTTAAGAAAGACGGCTCTTCAACAATGAAAAAACCCAAAGAGAAGTGATCGAATGCTCGCTTTTGAGTTTTTGCTGGAATTTGTTTATTCCTCTCTGATAGCAATGGTGGCAACGGCTTTTGCTGTGGCCACCGTTTTCAGGTTTTTCAGAATCAGCAAAAAACCGGGTTTCAGCTTTAAGATGATGAATATATCACTTCTCGGGCTATTGACGACAGCGGTTTCCAGTAATGCTAACAGCAAAATAACAGATGCTTTTCTCTTTGCCTTTGCCTATCTGTATATACTCCGGGAGATATCAGAACACCTGAGCAAATTCGACGACATATTCAGGGCTTTTTTCCTTTCCATGGGATATACTCGCCACGAGTATTTCATGAATGTCATCTTTAAGTTCGGAAAGTGGAAGCTCCTTCAATCTGTGCTAAGCTTTTCACTTGTGACCACATCTATCATATTTGTGCTGGGTGAATTCAGGCGTTTAATACCGGGTCAAATAGATTCGCTGGCCTTAATGCTTTCCGTACTCTTTGCGGTAATATGTGTCCTCACCTGGTTTGTTGAAAGAGATAGAAACAAACTATCAAATTCCGAGTAACATTGTCGTGTTAATATACCCCTAGAGGGTATTAAGTTTAAAGGATCAGGAGGAAAAGAAAATGGCTGAAAGACTTCTTAACGATGAAATAAGAAAACAGGTAAAAGAAATACTATCGGAAATGAAAGGCAAGGTTAAAATTCTGTTCTTCAATTCTGACAGCAATTGCGATTATTGCTCGACGGTTGAAGGGTTAATAGGAGAACTGACTGAAATTACAGATCAAATTGAATTCGAAAGACATGAACTGGATTCTGAAAAAGCATCTGAGCTGGGCATCAAAATGGCTCCTGCGCTTGTGCTCCTTACGCCAGATGGAAAGGACAAGGGGGTCAGGTTCTACGGAATCCCTTCCGGCCATGAGTTCGGGACGCTGTTACAGGATATCCTGAGCTTTTCAAAAAACGCTGTGGCGGAGCTTTCCCCGGAATCACTGGAAAAGCTATCAAAAATTGACAAACCAGTTGATATCAAAGTTTTTGTGACACCTACATGCCCCTACTGTCCAAAGGCAGTTCTTACAGCACATAATATTGCCATGGCTAATGAACACGTAACCGCTTCCATGGTAGAAGCGAATGAATTCCCGGAATTATCCATGGAATACGGTGTGAGCTCTGTTCCTCACATAGTGATTAACGACAAGGTGAGCTTCATCGGAGCATATCCAGAACCACAATATGTTGAAGAAGTCCTAAAAGCTCTCTGATAAGAGGTGATGAACAGTGGCATTTTTTGACCTTGGAAGCGCCAAGCAAAAAAGTACGCTGAAGGAATATTACGATGTGATAATTATCGGAGGAGGACCCGGGGGTATCACCGCCGGGATTTACGCTGTTCAGGCAGGATTGAAGCCACTGATCATAGAAAGGGCTCTCGAAGGCGGTCAGGTCAACAACACCGAGAAAGTGGAAAATTGGCCGGGTTTTCCTTCAATAGGAGGCATTGAGCTTGCAGAAAAATTTGCTGAACACGCCAGGGAATTCGATGTTGAATTTCTCAGTGCAGAAGTCGTAAACCTTGAATTAGCTGATGACAAAAAAACGGTCATTCTGGATAATGGCAAGAAAGTTTCGTCAAAAGTTGTAGTTATCTCTACCGGGTCAAATCCAAGAAAACTTGGTGTTCCCGGTGAGAAAGAATTTATCGGAAAAGGCATTTCTTACTGCGCAACCTGCGATGGGCACTTTTTCAAAGATCAGCATATTGCGGTTATTGGTGGCGGTAACAGTGCCCTGGATGAGACACTTTTCCTGACAAAAATTGCTAGAAAAATTACAATTGTCCAAAATCTCCCGAAACTGACTGCTGACAGACTCCTTCAGCAGAGAGTGGAAGCAACAGGCAAGGTAGATTACATTTTCAACAGTGTTGTGGAAAAAATCGAAGGCACGGACAAAGTTGAAAAACTGATTTTGAAAAACACTCAAACTGGCGAGCTCTCAGAACTGGAAGTATCCGGAGCTTTCATCTTTATTGGTCTTACCCCGAATACGGCATTTTTAAAAAACAAGCTGAAACTCAATGAATACGGTTACATAGTTACAGACGAAAACATGGAGACGGAAGTCCCGGGCGTGTATGCTGTTGGCGACGTAAGAGAAAAGGAAGTGCGCCAGATCGTCACTGCCGCTGCCGATGGAGCAATTGCGATCTCACACGCAGCCAGGAAATATTTCGACGAAAATTAAAAGAGATTATCATTCAGAAGGGGATCGTTGAGAATTTCAATGATCCCCTTTTTCATATCTATTTTTACCCAGGCTCCCACGGGAAGCGTCAATTTAGGAAGGTCTCCATGAAATACCGGTAACCCTATCCATACGGGAAAAGGTGCCTTTGCGAAAAGGTCTTTTAGAATTTCAACAATCTCTTCAAAATCCGCA
Source organism: Kosmotoga arenicorallina S304 (assembly GCF_001636545.1). GTDB lineage: Bacteria > Thermotogota > Thermotogae > Petrotogales > Kosmotogaceae > Kosmotoga_B > Kosmotoga_B arenicorallina. Next base: position 102,721 of record NZ_JFHK01000015.1, read on the forward strand.
TTTTCAATACGCGTGAAGCCGGCGAATATTATTCCCCTGAGTTCGTTGTACTCCTTCAGATTGGCAATTCCCCAGACCATTCTTTCAATCGACTCTCTGGATTCTCCAACATCTTCCAGCACCAAAATGGCGTCCTTTAAGCTCCCGAAGTATTCAGTCCCCTGAAGTGTCTTGAACAGTGAAAGGTTTCCAACGATCAGCCTCCCTGTCATAACACCGGGGACTATTGCCTCTCTGTTTCCGTCAAAGTGAATTGTTTTTTCGCCTTTTAAGACCTTGAGCATATTTTCAAGAGACTGCTCATCGTTGTCGAACTCCACGGTGACCATGGGTCCATGATAGGTGATCATTCCGGTCTTGAAATAAATTGCGAGCAGCAACGCGGTTATGTCGCTGTAGCCGACAATTGGCTTTGGATTTTGCTTTATTCTATCCCAGTTTAGATATTCGAGGAGTCGAAAAGAACCATGACCTCCTCTGGAAGCGATTATAAAATCTACGTCTGGATTCACAAAGGCTTCTTCCAGTTCTCTCGCTTTCTCCTGGTCTGAGAGAAATACGGAACAGCTTCGACCCTCTATTACTTCAAGACCCTTTGATTCCATCGTCGAGATTCCTTGCTTTAACAAATATTGGTCCGGAAACCTAGCTGGTGAGGTGACAAAGGCGACTTCCATCTTTGAAGAAGGGCTGGACTCTGTCTTTACTTTATATTCCTTTATTGCTGAAAGCCTCGAAAAAGACAGCAAGGCAAGTATGACAAATATCAGTGGAATGACTCTCTTCATGGAAATCCTCCTATAAAGCTAGAATATTTCTAATATCTTCTACAAGTTCATGTATCTGATGTGGATTTGAAACAATGTCCACCTTTGTAGCATTGATCTTGTAAATTGGTGAAAAATTATATTCTTTAATCCAATTCTTATAAAGATTATCGAGCTGCTGCCAGTAGGCTATGGGAACTTCCAGTTCCATCTGGCGTCCCCGTCTCCTGATACGGCTCAGGATTGTATCAACATCGGCATCCACAAAAACAAGGAGATCAGGATGTCTGATATATTTCATCATTGAGTCGAACATCTGAAGATATGTCTCGAACTCCTTTTTCCTCATTTTTCCGGTTTCGTAGAGATTGCGCGCGAATATGGCGGCATCTTCGTAAATTGAGCGGTCAAAAACCGCGTTCTTCTTCTCCATTTCCGCTTCTTTGATTGCAGAAAAGCGGTGAACTAAAAAATACGTTTGAAGATGATATGCCCACTTGCGCTGGTCGTGGTAGAAATCTTCGAGAAAAGGATTATCAGCGACGGATTCATAGAATACTTCAAATCCCAGTTGTTTTCCTATTGCCTGTGCCAGCGTAGATTTGCCTGCTCCAACGTTTCCTGCGAATACGATTATTTTGCTATCCATTTTTTCCCCCTTAACATCAACATCATCAGAAAAATATTTTAGCACGTAATGGTGCACACAAAATAAAGAAATGATAATATTTTTATAGAACACTTAGTTCATGGCTTGAATTTAATATGCGTTTTGTAGTATATTTATTACGGTGCATCATTATTATTATTTCTTTTATACTATTTCAAGGAGGTGTTAGCATGAAAAAGCTGCTCGTTCTTACGGTGATTTTGCTAACAGTACTGTCTTTTGCTAAAATCACGGTAATCGTTCCATGGTCTGGCGCGGAACTGGACAAATTCCTGCCTGTCATTTCAGCTTTTGAGGCAAAAACAGGGATAGAGGTGGAGTACAAAACCTATCGCGCAGAAGACCTTGCAAACATTTTGCCAGCACAATTTGCAGCAAGGAAAGCGCCCGGAGATGTCATATTTATGTGGACATCCTTCCTCGCAAAGAACACAGCAAACGCCGTAGAGCTTTCAGATGTTGTAATGCCCTCCAATTATCTGCCAGGTGCCCTCGACAACGTTACCTTTGATGGCAAAATCTATGGCTTTGCCTACACTGCAAAAGTGAAGCCCGGATTCTGGTACCGAAAGTCTTTCTTTGAAAAGCACGGGCTTACGCCACCAAAAACCTGGGATGAATTTGTACTCTTGCTGAGATATCTGAAACAGGTTCCCGGATTGAAAGCGCCTATCGCAAGCGGTGACGGTGTTGGTTGGCCTCTCTCAGACGTTACCGAACATTTTCTTATAACTTTCGGTGGCCCTGAGCTTCAGAAAGACCTTATAGAAGGAAACATCAGCTGGCAGAGCTACACTGTAAGAAAGGCAATGGAAAAGCTTGCCTTCTTGCTGGAGCAGGGATTTTTCAGCGAACCTGTTGAATGGACCACCATCCTCAAACAGTGGTGGAATGGCGAATACGGTCTCTACTTCATGGGAAGCTGGATAACCGGTATGGTAGATGACCCCGATGATCTGGGTGTATTCAGCCTACCGGGAAATCAAGGTATGGTTTTCGGTATTGACTACGCCTTTGTTCCCAAATTCTCAAAGAACATTGACGAAGCAAAGCAATTTGTGGCATTCCTGGCAAGTGCCGAAGGTCAAAGTGTACAGGTTGCCCAGGGCGGTCATATAGCCACTGTTCTTGGGGTTTCCGAAGCATCTTACCCCACTGTTGACAGAGAAGTTGCGAAACTTCTTGTTGGTGTCCAGTCTCTTAATGACCTGGACGACTCCATTGGCGGACTCTGGCAACCCGCTTTCTGGGATCAGCTGAAACTTCTCTGGGTAAGGCCAGAGAGACTTGACGACGTACTCATGGCACTTGATGAAAAAATGCCTAAATGGTTTTTCATAACCGCAATAGAAGGCCCCTTTATGGGGGCCTTCTATATGTTTAAGGACATTAAAGGGGGAGATAGCCATGATTCTTAGAAAAGCACGCCTTAAACACCTTATGATGTTTATAGTACCCGCTGCTGTTCTAATTGCAGCTTTTGTTTTATATCCCACCATCAGAACCATTACCTTGAGTTTTGTTGGGGAAGATGGCGAGCTGACCCTTTCCAACTACAAAGAGGTGCTTACAAGCAACGATGTCGTAGACCCCAGAGGATTTGAGAGAGGCTTTCCCTTTGGGGCTCTTATACACAATTTAATGTGGATAGCGATTCATTTGCCCCTTACAACCTTTTTAGGGCTTTTTCTTGCGGTTATCCTGAGAAATATAAAAGGTGGAGCCATAATAAAATCCATCATCTTTTTGGGTATGGTAATGCCTATGATAGTCGGTGGCATAATGGTGCGGTTCATGTTTGAAGAGAATGTCGGGGTAGTCAACATGATTCTCAGCATTTTCGGAATACCCACCAAGACATGGATTGCTTATCCTGAAACTGCCCTGCCAGCGTTGATATTTGGTTCAGTCTGGCTATGGGCAGGGTTCAGCCTGATTTTGTATTCAGCGGGTCTTGAGACAATACCAAAATCATACTATGAAGCTGCCCAAATAGACGGCGCGTCGCCTGTGAGGATGTTTTTCAAAATAACTATTCCTCTTCTAAAGCCAATTACCGTTGTGGTTGTAACAATGACGCTCCTGTGGGAATTGAAAGTGTTCGATATCGTGTATGTTGCGACAATGGGTGGTCCCGGAGGCGCATCTAACGTTCTCGCGTTGCAGATGTACATGTATGGATTTAGAGAATGGGATTTCGGTAAGGCAGCAGTAGTTGCTGTTTTGATAACGCTATCTACACTTGTAGCCGCTGTGCCTATGATTAAATCTGCGGGAGATGAGGCTGAATGACAAAGAGAAGAATGTGGGCGAAAATATTTTTGAATATATTTGCGTGGTTCATAGGCCTTATATGGATTTTGCCTGTAATAGGGATATTAATGACAGCGATGAGACCCTTTGATGAAGTAATAAACGGGTGGTGGCATTTTGAGGAATTCCATCCAACGTTCAGCAATTTCATTAACGCTTTGAACCATCCTACCGCTCCTCTGCTTGTAGGGCTGAAAAACTCTTTGATTATAGCTCTGCCGGCAACAATACTGCCGCTCTTTATAGCTACCCTGGCGGGATACGGTATTTCCAGGTACCATTTTCCTCTTAGAAAGGGGCTTATAATTGCCGTTGTGTTAACCCTCGCTTTGCCACAGCAAATGATTGCCGTGCCTATCTTTCAGATGATGAGCAATCTCGGGTTGGTTGATACTTATCTGGGATTGATATTGCTTCACACAGCCTGGGGAATTCCATGGATCACCTTTTTCATGCGGAACTATTTCAAAACAATGCCGATATCCATCGAGGAAGCCGCGCGAATAGATGGCGCGAGCGATTTTCAAATATTCTATCGCGTTGTATTACCAAATATCTTTCCCGCAATTGCATCAGCGTCGGCATTGCAATTCACCTGGGTGTGGAGTGATTTCTTCCTGGCTCTCATTCTCATATATTCGCCTGACAAATTGCTGATGACCCAGCGGGTGCCTTTAATGAGAGGCGTTTACCACGTCGATTGGGGGCTTCTGTCCGCCGCTTCGATAATGGTTATGATAGTACCCATCTTGATTTACCTGCTGCTTCAGAGGTATTATGTAAAGGGAATGGTTGGCTGGACGATAAAATAGAAAAGTTGGTGATAATGTGAGAGTGGATGAAATAAGGTGGGATAACCTCACAAGGTTGCTTGAACAGGTGTTTATCGAAAAAGAAGTCTCTCGAAAAACCCTATCAAAAAAAGTTGGGGTGAGGAATTCCACCCTCAGTTACTTGCTCAGGAGTTTGATTAGATTCGGCATGGTAAATATAAAAAATGTTTCTTATGGTCGCGGAAGGCCCAACCAGATGATATCTTTGAACCCGCAATACGGCAATGTGATGGGTATAAAGATCGGCCGCGAATCTCTAAATGCTACCGTTTTTGATTTTTCGCTTTCCGAAGTGGAATCAATAGTGATTCCCTTTGACAATACAGATAACCTTGAAAAAAACATTGTGCGGGAAATGCAAAATCTGATTCTTAACTACAGACCTCTGACAATGGGATTTGCAGTTTCCGGCACGGTGGACCTGAAAGAGAAAGAAATATTCAGCTCCCCCATACTCAATTTGAAGGAATTTGATTTAAAAGAAGTGTTGAAAGCCAGAGGGCTGGATTTCTTGATATTTAACGACGTCGACGCGCTTCATGTGGGTCAGATGGTAGAGTCCGGTATTTTTGACCGAACCTCTTTAACCGTTACCTTCGGTGTTGGGATAGGAGCTTCTTTTTTCGATGGGGAGGATATCCTTACCAGCGGCGATGGAAAAAGCACCTTTGAACTGGGGCATATGACAGCTGACCCCGACGGTGCTCCATGTTATTGTGGCAGAAAAGGCTGTATAGAAACCGTGGCTTCGGAATACTCTCTGATAGGAAATAAGCCTTCAATCAAAGAATTTGTTGAGAAGTTCGGGGATTACAGAGAAGAGATAAAAGAGATAAGAAGTGCTGCAAAAGCGGGGAAAGGGAGGGGGCTTTATAAACCTGTGCTAAGGAAACTTGGCTGTGCAATTTCCGACATCTCTCTCCTTTTAAGGCCCTCTCTAATATGGATAGGCGGAGAAGGCCTTGTGTCTAAGTGGATCTTCGACGAGATAAAGTCAGAAATACTCGCCCAGATTCCAGAAGGATGGGGATATTTGCCCGAAATAAGATTGGTAAAATCAGTGCAAGGTTGGCAACGCGGAGCTGCTTTCCTTGCACTGAGGCACTATATAAGGGAAAAATTGAAGTAATCAGCTTAACGTACAAGATCCCTGAATAGCACGAGATAATCTTTCAAATGGCGGGTAATGAGGAATTTTTCCCTAACAATTTCCTTGCCTTTGTTACCCATTCTTTCGCGAAGTGCAGGATCTTTCAATAACGTACCGGTGTATTCAATGGCTTCGCCAACACTATTGACCAGGTATCCGTTCTCTCCGTGAACTATTTGAAGAGGTATTCCACCTACATTGCCGCCTATTACAGGCGTATTCTTCCACAATGCTTCGCTTACAGTTAGCGCAAAGCCTTCACGAAGAGACTTCTGGAGAACAACTTCACTTATTCTCTGTGCTGCGTTAACCTCTATATTTCCAATGCCGTTCAAATTGGTAAGCACTTTGATATCATAATCCATTCCTACATATCTGAGAAGGTCCTCGTATACCTCCCAGCCTTCAGGGTCGTCAGTGGCCATGGAACCTATCAGGAGCAATTGAAGATCCGGATAGTCCTTTTTAAGCCTCCGGTATGTGTCTACCACCCCTTTTGGATCTTTCCACGGGTCAAATCGGGAAACCTGTGTAATAACCGGCTTGTCAGGGTCAATTTTCAACTTAGCAATTGCTCTCTTAAATTCTTCCTCACCAAGCTCTCTGTTCTTATCACTCAGAGGGTCAATTGAAGGAGGAATCTCATAGAGCCTTTCAACAGATAACTGCCCGGCGTATCGTTTCAGGGTGAAAATCCCTGCATCATAGTGTTTCATAAAGGAATCTATGAAAGAAATGAATTTCTTGTTAGGGGTTGAAGTATCTATATGACAGCGCCAAACAAGTTTCGCATTTTTCTTGTCGACAAATTCCGGAAGAGCAACAGGCTGCGGGTCGTGAATCACTACCACATCGTATTCTCCAAAATCGATGTCGGAATTCTTTTTTGTGATACTTCTAAACAGGTTAATATCGTTTTCGCTTAGATCGTCCTCTTTTCCTTGAAGAGCATTGTGCATGCGCTTGGTAAGCTCAAAGAATTCCTGAGAGCCGGCAATGACTCTCCATTCAGCTGATAATCCCACATCGTTCATGAGGGGTACGAGTGTATGAAGGATTTCAGCAACACCGCCACCAAAGGCTGTTGCGTTTATATGCAGTACTTTGAGCCCTTTAAGCTCTTCACCGAGCTTCGCAATTTTTTCGTATTCAATAAGGGGGATTATCTCCCTGTAATCTTTGAGTCTTTTTGTACCAGTGCGAACTATGTCCATCTTTCTCCCTCCTTTTTATGCTCTCAAAAATAATTATACCTCATTTATTCATTGTATGAACAAATTATCAGGAAAAATCCCGTGTCTTTCATGTTTATGCTACACATTTATGTTGAACTTTTCATTTTGGGCATTTAAATGATGAATATATTGCAGAAACTAAAACTTATTTGGCAGCGCAACCGGATTTATTCTTAAAATATACAGTATTTCATTGCCCAAACAAATAACATTAATGTGGGAGGTGGTTTTTATGGAAAGACGAAACACACAGAGCTTAAAGGAACTGAAAGAACTCATAAGAGAGGGATGGGAGCCAATATCTTATGAAATTAAAGAAGACAAAGTGATTTTTCATCTGGAAAAAGAGCCGGGTCAATTCAATTGGTCAGAAGATCCTGAACTGAAACAGACCTATGGTGGTGATTGGGCAAACGACGAATAATGTATCAGGGGGTGAAATAGGTGAGTCTTTATGAAGATGCTCTATACCAGTTTAATAAAGCTATTGGGGTACTCAATGTGCCAGAAGGGTACGCAGAGATACTAAGGAGACCCAAAAGATCTCTTATTGTTGAATTTCCTGTTGTTATGGACGACGGCTCAATAAAAGTATTTACAGGGTTTAGAGTCCAGCACAACACCGTGCGGGGTCCGGCAAAAGGTGGCATAAGATATCACCCTGATACTACACTGGATGAAGTGAAAGCCCTTGCTTTCTGGATGACATGGAAAACAGCAGTCATGAACCTCCCCTACGGTGGGGCAAAGGGTGGCATAAAAGTGGATCCGAAAAAACTCAGCAAAAAAGAGCTTGAAAAACTATCCCGAAGATACTTTTCGGAGATACAAATAATTATAGGTCCACAGAACGATATTCCAGCACCTGACGTCAACACCAATCCCGATGTCATGGCGTGGTTCATGGATACGTACAGTATGAATGTGGGATACACTTCGTTGGGGGTTGTAACCGGCAAACCAGTCAACCTTGGAGGTTCAGAGGGAAGAAAAGAGGCTACCGGCAGGGGTGTAAAGGTATGTGTCGAAAGGGCTTGTAAAGACGTAGGTATTGAGCCATCAAAGGCAACTATTGCTGTACAGGGATTTGGCAACGTCGGTCAATTCTCAGCTCTTTTGAGCCAGAAAGAGCTTGGCTCAAAAATAGTGGCAGTAAGCGATAGCAAAGGAGGAATATTCAATTCAAGGGGCCTTGATATTGAAGCTCTGATTGAACACAAGAAAAAATTTGGAAGAGTGGATAGCTTTTCAGATGGAGAGAAACTGAGCCGCGAAGATATATTCAGCATAGAAGCAGATATTCTCATACCAGCGGCTCTGGAAAACTCAATCACCACCGAAAACGTAAATCACGTAAAAGCAAAGGCTATCGTTGAAGGCGCAAATGGACCTCTTACTCCAGAAGCAGATGAAATATTGAAAACAAAGGGCGTGCTTGTGGTTCCCGATATCCTTGCCAATGCAGGCGGTGTAACCGTTTCCTATTTTGAATGGGTTCAGGACCTTCAGGCGTTTTTCTGGAAAATAGACCAGATAAGGGAAAACCTCGAAATGATGATGAATGAAGCCTATACCGAAACCAGAGAAATAGCAAAAGAGCACGATGTTGATATGAGAACCGCAGCATATATACTCGCAATAAATAGGGTTTTGTACGCTCTAGAAAAGAGAGGTCTTTATCCATGATAGAGGCTTTCTGTTATAATAATAAAGAGTTGAAGCTCCTGAACTTAAACTAATCTTTCCAGCTGCGCAACTCCATGGAAATCAAACGCGAATAATATTTACTATGAAGGAAATATTATTTTCTGGATGTTTGTTTTGCATGGAGGTGCATTATGAAAAGGACGCTACTTCTTCTTGTGGTACTCACAGCGATTGCAATTGCCTTTGCAAAGTACAACGTGGGAATACTCATTCCCGGGGAAATCGGGGGTAATCCCATTTACGAACTCGTTGCGGCGGGGGCAGAGAAGGCCGAAGGAACTGAAATAAGTGTCAAATTGGTAGAAGGTGGATACAACCCGGGGAAATGGGAACCGTTACTTCGATCAATGGCGGCATCAAGAAAATATGACCTGTTGATTACTCTAACAGAAGGCATGCCCGACCCTGTAAAAAGAGTGGCGGCTGAATTTCCTGAACAGAAAATAGTTCTTGTTGACGGTATTCTCAATGAAGAAATTGAGAATGTATACTCAATAGGTTTTCGCGATGAAGAGATGGCCTTTTTAGCCGGGATATTTGCCGGCCTTGTTACGCGTTCTGAACTGGCGGGCTCAAATCCTGAACACATTGTAGGCTTAATAGCGGGAGACACCTATCCAGCGATGACGGAAAAAATGAAACCAGCATATGAGAAGGGTGTAAAGCTCGTTACTCCCGATGCACAAGTCGTTTTCAGCGTAGCAGGAAGCTGGGCTGACCCGACCAAGGGGAAAGAATTGGCCGCGGAGCAATACGATAAAGGCGTGGATATAATACTTTCCATAGCGGGAGGTACAGGAATTGGCATCATAGACGAAGCAAGCACCAGGGGAACATACGTGATGGGTGTTGATTCAAACATAATTCCCTTCAAGCCAGGCACGATATTGGCCTGTGCCTTGAAACACATTGACAGGGTGATATACGATATCATTGTCGATGCCAGCAGAGGACAGCTGATCTATGGGAAAAACATAAGGGTCGGCGTTTCCGAAGGCGTAATTGGATTTACCTTTGAAGATGAGAACTACAAAAAATACGTTCCAGAATGGATTAGGGAGATTGTGAAAGCCTACTACACACTCTTGAAATACTCCCTTATCGACGTTCTGGGGGAATGAAGTTGAAGAGTTTTATAAACCAGTTCAACGAGAAACTACCTGCTCTGACGAAAATTGAGGAGAAAATCGCCCGTTTCATTCTCGAGAACCCTGAAAGCGCTGTGAAGATGTCTGTTCAGCTTCTCGCTGAAAAAGCCGGTGCCGCTCCTTCAACAGTAATAAAAATGTGCAGAAAATTGGGGTTTAGCGGTTTTTCAGAGTTGAAGCTCACCCTTGCCTCAGAGATAAACCTTGCGCTTTCAAGAAATGTTAATTTCGATGACCTTCAAAGCACTTTTGGAAACTACAATGGATTTGTGGCAGAGCTAATAGAGGCTGAGCTTGCGCACCTGAAAAGCGAAGAGCTCGAGAAAGCCTCAAAAATATTAAGCGATGCCAGATATGTGGATATTTACTCCTTTGGCTTTGATTCCATCGAGGGGCTTGATCTCTACCACAAGCTGGTTCTCCTAGGCAAAAGGGTGCAACACATCGAAAATGGGTATATGCAGATGATATCGGCTTCCAGGTTAAAGGAAGGGGATGCGGTTATAGCCATTTCCAGCACCGGAACTTCAAGGGACTTGCATGCAGCTGTCAAGCATGCGAAGCACTTCAAAGCAAAGGTGATATCCATTGCGCCGGAAAGCTCAATTCTTTCAGAAGAAGCTGACGTTTCGCTTAGCACATATTTCAAAAAGCTCATCTTGCGAGACGGTGGCATAGCAACGAGAATAGTACAGGCCTTTGTGATAGATGAGCTATTCATCAGAGTATTGAAAAGAGATGAAAAAGCGAAAGAGTATTACGAAAAGTTCAAAGAAGTACTCGATTTGAAAAGACGTTAGAGGAGAAAAGAGCCGGGATCAATTCCCGGCTCCTTCTATTGTACTGGATAAACCTCGCCAGATAATCTCTCTTATTCTGTCGAGCTTATCCGGGTCATCGGTGATATTCAAACCATTTAGAATGAGTTCGGCAGCTACCTCAGGATCCACTATTTCCAGGATTTCTTTGCTGTTTTTCCCTGATTCGATTAATCTGGAAATTTTGCTCCTGAGCTCGTTGTATCTCTCCCTTGCCTTTTTCCACATCTCAAGGTCTTCTCTGGCCAAATTGCCTTTTTCCCGCTGGATAATCTTAATGGTATCTCTCTTGTTGGTGACAAAATCAACATATGCTTTGAGTAACCTCTTTATCTTCTTCAGATACACGCTTTCTGTATCCACTTCTTTGAAAAGGTGTTCTTCAAGCTCATCCAGCGAATATCGCCATACGTCGTAGTATAAATCTTCTTTGCTTGGAAAATAATAGTAAATCAGCGCTTTTTTTACCCCGGCAATACTGGCGATTTCAGACATGCTTACACCATCATGCCCCTTTTCGGCAAAGGCCTTCCTTGCTGCTAACAGGATCCTTTCCTTTGTGGATAACTTTTTCTTCACCGGGGGTCACCGCCATTCTTACGCCTTTTTGTCAAGGGCGAGTTTTTCTTCGTTATTTGCGTATCTCCTCATTCTGGTTTCAAAATCGTATATGCCGCGCTTCGAAGGATGGGTTTCCGCATAGCCGTGTTCATAGTAAAGCTTATCAGCATAGACCTTCCATTCTTCAGCGAGTTTGTCCAGTTCGGGCGCGAGTTCGGTAACCACTCTTTCGCTTCCATCATGTTGAGGGATTGCGTTGAACTTCTTCACCATAGCCCTGAGTACTTTGGGATTGTCAATGATTGGACAGGGTCTGAACAGGTTATTACTGTATGGAACCATTCTCTTATAAGCTGTGAAGAACGGTGATTTCAAAATTTCAAGAAGGCTCTTATCCCTTATGCTGTCAACAGCGAACTGCTGGAATACACAGGGCTCTGCATAACCCTTGGCGTTGATGTGCAAATACTTAGAACCGGCAGCAAGACAGCCGTGGGTAAGGAAACCATGGTTCCAGAAATCTGCGACAAAGGCAAACTTCCCTCCAAGCCTTAGTTCCTCTGTCTTGAAGAACCTTTCATACCTCTGTTCCGGTGTTGGCACGAGATCCATGGAAGGATTCATTCCTACCGGCATAAACTGGAATACCCAGACATAAGACACGCCATTTTCCTTCAAATAATCCCAGAATTCATCTTTCATCATGACATCATGGTTCATTTTCGTGGCGGTTACTGAAGAGCCGAATATTACGCCTGCTTCTCTCAGGTACTCCCACGCTTTCTGGATCTTTGCAAAGACACCCCTTCCTCTTCTCCAATCAGTTTCAGCTTCAAAGCCTTCAACTGAAATGGCAAGAGTTGCATTACCGAGTTCAGCAAGCTTTTCAGCCTTCTCCTTGGTGATGAGAGTGCCGTTTGTGTAGATCTGGAAGTAACTGTCGTTAAATTCTTCCAGGGTTTCGAAGAGATGCGGCCATACAAAGGGCTCTCCACCGGTAATAATGAAGAAGTAAATGCCGAGTTCATTTGCTTCCCTTATGAGCTTCCATACTTCCTCTTTAGAGAGCTGGTACTTCCTGCCGTACAATCCCGCGTAGCAGCCTACACAGTTAAGGTTGCAAGCATAAGTGGGGCTGATTACGAGAAGCTTTGGCGGAACTAATTGGTGCTCCATCATCTTCTCTTGCCTGATTTTTTCGCCTACGGCAAATTCGTTGATTACGAGATTGGTCATAACCTTTTCAACAGCCTTTGGACTAGCTTTCTGGAAGATTTCCTTCCATGATGTGATCATAGGATGCTTTTCTTTCGCCATGTTGGCGAGCTTTTTCAAACCGCTTTTAGCCGGTTCCTTGCTAAGTGCAGCAACAGTCGAGAAAAGCCTGTAAATGGTTTCTTCAGATGAATTTCTCACCACACTTCCAACAAACTTCCCGGCCTGCTTAAGCATGGACTGCTTCATACTATCTACAAATCCCATGTGTTCACCCCCATAAAGTTTTTACTTACCGGTCGGTAAAATACTACTCTGCACAGGTTTCTTTTATTATGCATGTTCTTTACTATTATGGAACAAGAATGATGGGAAGATATAACACATTTTGAGGAACGACTGCTGGTGGAGCGACGCTTGCAGAGGCTGACAAATGGTAATACGACAAATGATAAAACGACTGCTGGTGGTACGACTATTGATGATGCGACGCTTGCAGAGGCTGTCAGATGATGGAACGACTGTTGGTGATGCGAAGTTTGCAAGAAAAACACGAGAAGCCGAGAGCCGAGAGCCGCTGTGCGGCGACAGATGATAGTACGACAGTTGGTGGGACGACTATTGATGGGACGACGCTTGCGGAGGCTGACAAATGGTGGAACGACGGTTGATGGTACGAGGGTTGGTGGAGCGAGGAATGATAATACGACAAATGACAATGCAACTGCTGGTGGTACGACACGCTGGAAAGTAACCTTCTTGGCTTTTAATAAACTTGTCCGGTTAATTGTACTTATCTTCTCAAAAATTCATCAGGTAAAAGAACTTCTACATCATCAACCGGGAAGTGTTTTTTATTACCGGTAATTATCACAGCACTGGCTGAAACAGCTGCTTCATAAAAGGGCAGATCGTAAGGATCAGGAAGCGATGCATCTATGGGATGGGGAGTAACAAAAATCCCGTTTTTTTCTAAAAAGCGAAGCAAAATTTCAACCAAAGCAGGGTCAAAACCAAATTTCTTTCTTAGAAGAACTTCTCTATATTCATTAATAATTCTTGCGTCAAAGCAAGGAGTAACTTGACCGGCAATCACCTTGTTCAAAACTGAAGCAGGTTTGCTATATGGCTTAAGCAATGCTGAAACAAGCACATTTGTGTCAATAACAACCTTCAAAGTTCTCTCCTGGCCTTACTAATTTCATCTTCAATTTCTTTATCACTCAGCTTTGATTTTCCTGATTTCATTGAACTAAGTCTCATCTTCTCAACAGCAAATTGAGCCAAAGACTGATCTATTAGTTTCAATAACGCTTCCACATCATCACCGGCTTTTATCATTATTGCCTTTGGTTTTCCTTTTGAAGTGATTACTATCTCTTCATCATCAAGAATTTTCCATAACTTCGATGGGTTGCTTCTTAATTCTCTTGAAGGAATAAATTTCACATCAGTCACCTCCATTCATAGAAGAATTGCCATACAAGTGCATGCATAACTACATACATTATAACATACATATCAATTTTCCTCGCTGGCGAAACAGTATTTTCCCACGCCTTTAAAAAGCAGTTTGGCAGATTGGATGATTTGCTCTTGGCGTTATTTGCTAACTCTTTTAGTTTGTTTTTCATAGATCCCAAACTATGCAGTTGGTTAATGAAACCAGAAAGAGAAGAGAAAAAGGCTTTAGGATTATGAACAAGCAAAGCGAACATGGTAAAAAAGCATTTTCCAGATGATATTGCTCTACTTACTGCTCAACGAATTCTTTGAATTTCATCTAGTCTTTGACATTCAAATAGTATCTCGCTATCATCACAACGTGAAATAGAGAGCCACAAGTTCAGCATGCTTTCGGTAGAACATTATGAATAAACCTTTATTTCCAACCCCAAAAGACCTTTTGCCTGCTTGAAAAATTCTTCCACAGTCTCTCTTTTGCTGTAATGATTGATTATCTCATACTCTATTTGGTTCTCAGCATGCCGATTATAGGCGAAGCAATTGACAACCTTTGCAAATATCCTGCTACACATAATGGCTCCATCTACAAGGCCAATGTTGTTTTTAAGCTTCGAACATCTAAGAATGGAGACAGACTGACCTGCGAAGTGATAACCATGGTTTTTGAAAGCATTCGTGAGAAAGATGACTGAGAATGACTCATTTTCCTATCGATTGTACTGATGCTTTTAAAATAATATATGGCGGCCCCTGGTGTAATCAAGCATTGTTTTTTTGTATTCAGACCTAGATAAAGAAATCTCTTCACACATAGAGTTTAGAATAGAGTTTAGAAGTTGTAGTATATTAGTTGTGGGCATGGGAAACCTCCATATGTTGTGTTTGGGCTTCACAACTAATTTACTAGGTTCCCATGCCTTTTTCAATGACCTTTGTTCCTTTTCTTCTAAGTGCATAGTTTGGGGTTATGGATTTCTCAAATATTATTCAGAGAGGCGTTTTTTTATTGGAGGTGAAGACATCATAAGCACAAACATCTATTTAGTCAGGCACGCGCATTCGATATATACGCCAGATGAAATAGGGCGTCCTTTATCACCGAAGGGAATTAAAGATGCTGGAAAGGCAAAGGAAATATTGTTAGGTATGGACATAACAGTCATTATTTCAAGCCCGTATGCCCGGGCAATTCAAACTGTGCAAGGTTTGTATGATGAACTCGGATGTGTATTCGAAATATGGGATGAATTAAGGGAAAGGAAAATATCAAAAGAGCCTGTGAAAGATTTTAATGCTGCAATGGATATGTTATGGGGGGATTATAATTTTTCATTTGAAGGTGGGGAATCAAATCAAGTAGCTCAATTAAGAGGGATTAAGGGAATAAATAAAGTGCTTGATAAATTCGAAGGCGAAAATATTGTTATTGGAACACACGGAAATATAATGGTACTGATAATGAACTACTTTGACAACAATTACGACTACAGCTTTTGGAAACAACTCAAAATGCCGGATATTTATAAATTGAGTTTTAAAAGTGGGAAAATAAAAGAAATTGCCCATGTGAAATAATGACAATAGTATCTTTTCAATAGAGGGAAAATTCTTCACGATGCCCATATGATAGAGAGTGGGAAGACGTTCCTAATAGTTAAGTCATAGATAACAGGTTCGGTACGGGGGCAAACGTTAGAGGAAACGATTGAATAAATAGAGAAAAATATATTGGGAAAAGGGCAGTGTTATCTTGCTGAGGCGAAAAAAAATATGCCGAGCAGCAGAAATTTGCTAAAGAATTCATCCGAGAATTAAAAGGAAGATTGAAGTGGTGAAGGATTGATTTTTGGTTTATTGAGGTTAGTGTAATTCACATATAGTTCTACGGCAGAACGATATTATGATATAATCGTTCTGATAAAGAACGTAAATAGGAGGCATGCTTATGAATCTTGATTCAACAATAGAAATTCTTAGCCTAATTCAAGAGAGAAAACTTCAAAACTTGCCTGAAAGATTAAGGCCTTTTTTTGAAGGAATAGAGTTCAAAAACAGAGCGGTTTTAATTTTCGGCCCCAGGGGTGTTGGAAAAACCACTTTCATTCTTAGTAGAATCAAAAATAAGAGGATATTTTATCTTTCTGCTGACAATCCTCTGGTTTCAGCTGTAAACCTCTGGGATCTTGGAAATGCCATTTTTATGAGAGGATACGAAGGAATTGCCATAGACGAGGTACATTATGCTAAAGATTGGAGTGTTCACTTAAAAGCACTATACGATGCCTTTCCGGATAAAATAATTTGGGCTAGCGATAGCAGTAGCTTAATTTTAAGGCATGGAATTGCTGATCTATCCCGAAGATTTTCCAGAATAGAAATTCCTTTGTTGTCTTTCAGGGAGTATCTTTTTCTTAAAGAGGGGGTTGTTCTTCCGACAATAAATCCACTCTCACCAGATAGAGATCTTGTCAAGAAAGCCATGGATTCGGTCAACATTCTTTACGCCTTTCAGAATTTTATGGAAGAAGGATTCAGGCCCGTGTTTCTGGAATGGGATTATCGAGAACAAATAGTGAATATTATAGAGAAAACCCTTCATGGAGACATTCCTTTTTTTGTGCCTCAGATCACCGATATTCACTTTAGACTGATGAATGCAATAATAGGTTATCTCGCTATGTCGAAGATTCCAACAATAAATGTAGAAGGCATGTGCAACGAATGGGGTATAGGAAAAGTAAAGCTGTACCAATTGTTACACGTTATGGATGCCACGGGATTGATAAGAATAATCTATCGTGAGAACGACACTAAAACCTTCTCAAAAGGAGCCAAAATTTTCCTGGCTGACCCATCTTTTTACTCTGTTCTTGGAGGTAACATTGGAACAAGACGGGAAGCATTTGTTACCGCAGTCTTTTCTAACACCGGTAAAAAAGTATTTGCCTGCAAGAATGAAGAAGCAGGAGATTTTCTTGTAGATGGCGTAGTTATTGAAGTGGGTGGAAAAAGTAAAGCAATAAATAGAGCTGATTACGTAATACGTGACAATATAGATTTGCCTCACGGGAATGTAACCCCACTGTGGTTGCTTGGATTTGCGTACTGACAAATATTAGAGCCTGCTCTTCCTTTTTTACTCTGATCTTCGTCTCTCGTGCCCGCGCAGCGGCTTTCACGGTTCTCAGTTTTTCGTTGTAGGTTGTAGGTTGTGCGTAAAAATACATTAGGAACCGGGTTGCGATGTAGGATAAAATAAAGG